>JBIIQD010000012.1:0-16186 GCA_044342265.1 Hydrogenophaga sp.
TCATGTGCTATGCCTCGTTCCCGGCCACGATGCCCATCACTGCCATGCGCACCGCGATACCGAAGGTGACCTGCGGCAGGATAACGCTCTGTGGTCCATCCACCACCGCAGAGTCGATCTCGACGCCGCGGTTGATGGGACCCGGGTGCATCACGATGGCTTCTGGCTTGGCCCAGCGCAGGCGCTCGGGCGTGAGACCAAAACTCTTGAAGTACTCTTGGCTCGACGGCAGCAGCGCCCCGCTCATGCGCTCGTTCTGCAGCCGCAGCGTGATCACCACATCGCAGCCCTTGATGCCCTCTTCCAACGTGTGGCAGACACGTACGCCCAGGTTCGACATGTCGCTCGGCACCAGGGTTCTGGGACCGACAACGCGCACATCGGGGCAACCCAAGGTCGTCAAAGCGTGAATATCAGATCGCGCCACGCGCGAATGCAGCACGTCGCCAACGATCGCCACGGACAGGTTGGCAAAGTCCCTCTTGTAGTGCCGGATGGTGTACATGTCCAGAAGACCCTGCGTCGGGTGCGCGTGCCTTCCGTCGCCAGCGTTGATCACGTGCACGTGCGGTGCCACGTGCTGCGCGATCAGGTAGGGCGCGCCGGATTCGCTATGGCGCACGACGAAGATGTCGGCCGCCATCGCAGAGAGATTGGCGATGGTGTCCAGCAGCGATTCGCCCTTGGCGGTCGAACTGCGCGCGATGTCCAGCGTGTACACGTCGGCCGACAGTCGCGTGGCCGCGATGTCAAAGGTGGTGCGGGTGCGGGTGCTGTTCTCGAAGAACAGGTTGAACACGCTCTTGCCCCGCAGCAGCGGCACCTTCTTGACCTCGCGGTCACTCACACTCACGAAGCTGGAGGCCGTGTCCAGGATCTTGGTCAGGATCTCGCGGGAAAGCCCTTCGGTGGAGAGCAGGTGGATCAGCTCGCCGTGTTTGTTCAGCTGTGGGTTGCGTGGCACGTCAGTTTTCCTTGGTTTCCAGCACGAACCGGAAGCGCCCTTCACTGTCGCGGGCCAGTTCCAGCGACTGGTTGGCGGGCAGGTTCATGGTGGCGGCGCAAACGTTGCCTTGGATCGGCAGCTCGCGCCCACCCCGGTCGACCAGCACCGCCAGCTGCACGCTCGCAGGACGACCGTAGTCGAACAGTTCGTTGATCACTGCGCGCAAGGTGCGGCCGGTGTACAGCACATCGTCAATCAGGATCACATGCGCGCCATCGACTTCATAGGGCAGCACCGTCTGCGCCGACAATGCCAGCCCCCGTTGTGCGAAGTCATCGCGGTGCATGGACGAAGAAATGACGCCGGCATCGCCGGGCAGTCGGAGATCGCGCTGCAAGCGTTCGGCCAGCCAGGCTCCTCCCGATGTGATGCCGGCCAGCACGAGAGGCTGCGGTGTGGCAGCGATCAGGGTTTTGACCCCGTCGAGCAAGTCGGCGTACAGCAGCTCGGCATCCAGCTGGATGGTTTGGGTCACGGCAGGCTCCTCAGAAACTGTTCCAGGATGATGCAGGCGCTGGCGGCATCGGCGTCTTTCGCACCCAGGGCGTGGGCTTCGGTGGTCGAGTACCGCTCGTCCACCTCCCACACCAGCAGGCCGTAACGACCTCGCAGCTGGCGCGCGAACTTTTGCGCCCGCTGGGTGTTGTCGTGCGCTGCGCCATCGGGGTGAAACGGCACACCCACCACAATGGCATCAGGTTGCCACTCCTGGATTCGCTCGGCGATTTTCAAGAACCGCGCATCGCCTTCAGCTGCGATCGTGGCTTGCGGCGTCGCGGTGCGCGTCAAGCGGTTGCCGCTGGCCACGCCCGTGCGTTTGAGGCCATAGTCAAACGCCAGAAAGGTCTGGCAGGACGCGGGAACTTCCGGCACGTTCATGCGTGACCCGCGTCTGGCGACAGCATCCAGGGCGCCAACCCCAGCAAGGCCATGGCCTTCTCGTAGCGCTCACCCACCGGGGTGTCAAAAATCAGCGCTGGGTCGGCCTCCACCGTGAGCCAGCTGTTCTCGGTGATTTCCGACTCCAGCTGTCCCTGACCCCAAGAAGCGTATCCCAGCGATACAAACACCCGCCGAGGACCGGCGCCCGAGGCCATGGCTTCGAGCACATCGCGGGAGGTCGTCATTTCAAGGCCACCGGGGATCGACAGCGTCGAGGCATAGACCGACTCGCTATCACCCGCCTCGACGGCTTCGTGCAACACAAAACCACGCTCCGTCTGTACCGGCCCGCCCTGAAACACCGGCAGGGTGCGCAAATCGTCGCGCCTGAGCGCCATGTCGACCTTGTCAAACAGACCCGGCAACAGGATGTCGCTGGGTTTGTTGATAACCAGTCCCAGCGCACCGCGTTCGCTGTGTTCACACATGAACACCACGCTGCGACCGAAGAGATCGTCGTTCAGCCCGGGCATGGCAATCAAGAAATGATTGGTGAGGTTGATCGGGGCAGAATCGGTGGACATGGTCCAATTTTAATCGGCGGCCTCCCAAGACCCATGCCCACCCTCACCGACTTTGACACCATGACACACTACGACCGGGGACTGATGTGGTTCCGCCGCGACCTGCGGACCGAGGACAACGCGGCGCTGTACCACGCACTCAAACGGTGTCGCCAGGTCTGGTGCGTGTTCGTGTTCGACACCGAGATTCTGGATCCCTTGCCGCGGCAGGACCGGCGGGTCGAGTTCATTCACGCCTCGGTGCTGGAGCTGGACCGACGGCTTGACGAATGGGGTCAAGCCCATGGCAACCCAGGTGCAGGCCTGATCGTGCGTCACGCCCTGGCACGGGAGGAAATCCCCAGGTTGGCGCAGCAGTTGCACGTTCAGGCGGTGTTTGCCAACCACGACGACGAACCAGCATCACTGGCCAGGGACGCCCAGATTTTGGGAGCGTTGGCCCATGCCGGGGTCGTGCTGCACACCCACAAAGACCATGTGGTGTTTGAGCGGCGCGAAGTGCTGACACAGGCCGGGCACCCTTTTGGCGTCTTCACACCCTACAAAAATGCCTGGCTGCGCAAGGTCGAACCATCTTTTCTCAAGGCCTACCCGTGCGCCAACCATGGGCAGTCGCTGGCGCCCAAACCTGCGCCGTTCAGCGACCCGCTGCCGCGCCTGTCCGACATCGACTTCTCCCCTTCCAACCTGTCCAGTCTACCGATCCCGACCGGTGCCAGCGGCGCACAAGCCCTGCTGGAGGACTTCATGGAGCGCATCGAGCGCTACGACCAAGCGCGCAACTTTCCGGCGATCAAAGGTCCCAGCTACCTGAGCGTGCATTTGCGCTTTGGCACGGTGTCGATTCGGCAACTCGTTTCAGTATCGTTCCAGATGCACTTGCAGGACATCAAAGGTGCCAGCAGCTGGCTTTCCGAGCTGATCTGGCGCGACTTCTACCATCAGATCATGGCCAACTTCCCGCACGTGATCAGTGGCGCGTTCAAGCCGGATTTTGACAAGATCCGCTTTGAACACGGCAAGCATGCGCAAGCCCTGTTTGCCGCTTGGTGCGAAGGCCGCACGGGCTATCCCCTGATCGACGCCGCGATGGCACAGATCAACCAGACCGGGTACATGCACAACCGTCTTCGGATGGTGGTGGCCAGCTTTCTGGTCAAGGACCTGGGCGTCGATTGGCGCTGGGGCGAACGCTACTTTGCCGAGAAGCTGATCGACTTCGACCTGGCCGCCAACAACGGCGGCTGGCAATGGGCCGCATCGACCGGTTGCGACGCACAGCCTTGGTTTCGCATCTTCAACCCGGTGACGCAGAGCGAGAAGTTTGACGCAGAAGGCAAGTTCATCCGGCGCTACCTGCCCCAGCTTGCCGGCTTGTCAAATGCCGCGATCCACGCGCCCTGGCAGGCGTCAGAACTGGAGTTGCTGGCCGCGGATGTGGCGCTGGACAAGACCTACCCTCGACCCATCGTTGACCACGCCCTTGCCAGAGAAAAGACCCTGGAGCGATATGCCATCGTCAAGCGCTGATGCACAGACACCTGCGCACAGCGGCTCACGCACAGGCATCAGGCGCCGCTGGTCGTCTGCGCGTAGTTCGCCACCAGGGCCAGCAGCTCTTCTTCCGAATACGGCTTGCCCAGGTAGTGGTCAACACCCAGCTCGCGCGCATGTTCACGGTGCTTCTGGGCAATTCGTGAGGTGATCATGATCACCGGCAGGTCCACCAGACGCGGGTCGTTGCGGATGTTGCGCACCAGATCAAAGCCGTCCATCCGTGGCATTTCAATATCGGAGAGTACGACTGTCGGACGTTCCTGCTGCAGCCGCTCCAGCGCCTGCAGACCGTCTGCCGCCAGCGACACGCGGTAGCCCTCTCGCTGCAGCAAGCGCTGGGTGACGCGGCGCACAGTGATCGAATCGTCGACCACCAGCACCAGTGGTACCGCGTTGACCGCCATGTCGACAGACACCCCGGCATCGCCCTTGGCCCTCGGAACGGCGTCTTTGCGCGTCTGGCTTTCGACCCAGGCATGCACCTGCGAGCCATACACGGTGGCCAGCGCCACCGGGTTGTAGATCAGCGCCACAGCGCCAGAGGCGAGCACAGACATCCCAGCAAGACCCGGCAAGCGAGAGAGCTGTGGACCCAGGTTTTTCACCACCACTTCCTGGTTGCCCAGCACCTCGTCGACGTGCATGGCCACGCGCTGGGCCGCGCTTCGGAAAATCACCACCGGCAGCGTGCGCGCCTGGGTTTGTTGCGACTGTGTAGAGGACTGCAACAGCGCGCCCGCCCAAAAGAAAGGCACTTCTTCACCCGCCACGGTCAATGAGTTCTTCGCGTAGGACTGAGCCAGCTCGGCAGCGCTTACGCGCCGCACCAGCTCAACTTGCGTCGACGGCACACCCACCGTCAGATCGCCAGCACGCAGCATCACCACCTGGGTCACGGCAGTGGTCAGTGGCAGCACCAGTTTGAAGTCGGCGCCCAGCCCGCTTCGGCTGTGCGTTTCGATTCTTCCCCCCAGGGCGACCACGTCATTGCGCACCACGTCCATGCCGACCCCGCGACCAGCCAATGACGACACCTCGCTGGCCGTGCTGAGGCCGGGCGTGTAGATCAGTTGTGCGGCTTCTTCGTCGGTCAGCACGGCACCCGAGTCGATCAAGCCCTGAGCCTTGGCTTTTTCGCGCAGCCGCAGCAAATCCAGACCCGCACCGTCGTCCTGGAAAGTCACTGACACGTCATTGAGTTCCTGCGCTAGCCGAATGTCGATGCGACCCTCGGCGGACTTGCCCAGCGCAAGCCTGCGCTCTGGCGACTCGATGCCGTGCACCACACTGTTGCGAAGCAGGTGTTCAAACGCCGCGGTCATCCGGTCCAGCACCCCCCGGTCCATTTCAATCTGACCACCGATGATGTCCAGGCGCACTTGCTTGCCGGTTTCCTTGGAGGCCTGCCGCACGACCCGATACAAGCGCTCTGAAATGCCCTCAAACTCCACCATGCGGGTGCGCAACAGATCGCGCTGCAGCTCGCGGGTCTGGCGCCCTTGTGCCACGAGACCATCTTCCGTGGATTCCACCGCGCGCTGCAGGTTGCGCTGCACCGTGGCCACGTCGTTCACCGACTCGGCCATCATGCGGGTGAGTTCCTGCACCCGCGTGAAGCGGTCGAACTCCAGCGGATCGAAAGACAGCTCGGCGTCGCGTGCTTGTGCCAGACGCGACTGCATCTGGGTTTCCGCCTGCAACTCAATGTCACGCAGCTGGTGTCGCAGTCGGTCCAGGTTGCCCGTCAAGTCCTTGAGAGAGCCGCGCAAAGTGACCAGCTGGGACTCCATGCGCGAGCGGGTGATCATCACCTCACCAGTCTGGTTCATCAACCGGTCCAGCAGTTCCGGGCGGACCCGCACCGCGGCGGCCGTGCGCTGCTGGGCCTGGACAGGCAACTGGGGCAGGGCCAGACCGGCCAAACCGACCCTTGCGGACTGGGCCGATGGCTGCGGAGCCTGCACGGCCTCCGGAGAGGGTTCTTCGATCACCGTGACTGAAGCCTGTGGCTCGTCGCGTTCCTCTATCAACGATACGGGGGCGGGCTCAAATCGCTCACCGATTTCCGGCGCGGTTTGCAACACACCATGCACACTCGGATCCGTGAATCGCAACAGGTCGAATCGGGCACACAGGGCGTCGTAGGAAGACTGCAGCGGTTCCAGATCGGAACTTTTCAGGCCCTCAGAGCCCAAGCGCTCGACCGAACTCTCCATCCGGTGGGCCATTTCACCCAAACGCAAAGCGCCAGCCAGACGCGCGCTACCCTTGAGCGTATGCAGATTGCGCAATACCTCGGCGCGAGCGCTGGCGTTGTCCGGACGCGCCGTCCACTGGCGCAGTGCCCCGCCAAGCTGGGGGAGCAACTCTTGCGCTTCTTCGGCAAAGATCGGGAACAGATCGAGATCGATGGTGTCGAGCGCGTCAATGTCATCGTCAATGTCTTGGGCGGGACCGCGTTCTTCCTCCGCGACAGGAAGCAACGGTGACAGCAAGGTGTCGCCTTCATCTGCCAAGAACGGCTCGGCATCCACCGACACGAACAGTGGCGCAACTGCTTCGGTGGGTGCAATGACCTCGACGGGCCTTTCCGCATCGGGCACAGTGTCCCATTGCGTGTTGAGCTCGATGTCCAGCCCCGAGGTGGCATCGACCTGTTCGCCAGGCTCGCCATCATCGATCGTGATCACTTCGGGTGAGGGCTGATGCACAAGGTCGTGAAGCCGTGCTAGAAGCTCGGCGCTCGGCTCTTTGTAGAAACCAGCCGCGAACTGGTGCAACAAACGACGGATGTGTTCTGCTGCTTCCACAAACAGGTTCGCCTGCTCTGAGGTGGGCGTCTGCCCGGCGCGTTGATGAGAACCCACGAGCGCCAAGGCGTGCTCCAGGGCACGGGCAATTTCTGAAAGGGGTTGAAAGCCGACCGTGGCTGAACTGCCGGCCAAGGAATGGGCCAATGCCTCGGCCTGATCTGGCAACGGTTCATGCTGTTCCAGCGACCACTCGGTGAGGCAATTGCCCAGGCGCCGCGACCACTCGTCGGCTTCGTTGAGGTACACGTTATACAGCCGGATGCCGATGCGCAGGGGTCCGATCACTTTGTGCTCTTCGGACACCGGGTCCACTTCGGCGAAATCGCCGCGGCCCAAGTCGGCGTCTTCCGAGCTCATTTCCAGCGCCTCGTCCACCGGCAACACCAACACACTGTCCGGTTGCTCGGGGTGAAACAGTGGGCCGGCAATAGAGTCCTTCAAGTCCTCTGCCTGTGGCAGCTCGGCTTCCACATCCAGTTCGATGTCATCAAAGATAGATGGAACCCCTTGTTCCCGCTCTTTCTCGACCACTGACGTGAGACTGTCTTTGCGCTCATCTGTCGCTGGTTCCGTGAATTCAGCGAAATCGATGTCGGTGAGCAAGGGCGCCCTGACGGACTCAGGACGAGACTGCGCTTCAGTCAGGCCGAGGTCCAGTTCCACGGGGGCGGTTTCCGCAAAATCGCGTTGAACCGAACGGGGTTCACTCTCTTCGACTTCCAAGCTGACTGTCACTGGGGTCAGGTCAGGCGTGTTCTCTGGGGCGAGCTCAACCGCGAGCTCTGGTTCTGCACCTTCCGTTGGTGTCGTAGCGGCAGCGGCAATCGGCCAATAGGTTTGATCATCCCGCCACACCTGCGCGCTGTGACGGAAAGGCTGCGCTTTCCAACGACCGTCCTGTTGAGTGGCGATGTCTTCCACCCACTGACCCAACAATTCCATGGCTTCGCGCGCCAGCACGAGCACGGACTCTTCGGCGGGGCGTTGCTCGGCCAGCACAGCATTAAGCACCTGCTCCAGTGCCCAGGCAGCTTCCCCGAACTCATTGAGCCCGACCATGCGCGAACTGCCTTTGAGCGTGTGGAAGGCGCGGCGCAAGGTGGTGAGCTCTCCCAGATCGCTGGGTGCCTGACCCAGCGCTTCAATGGCGACACGTCCATTGCCGACCACTTCGCGGGCTTCCTCCAGGAAGATATCGCGAAGGTCTTCTTCTTCGTCCAGTGCGTCATTGCCTGGTGCGGACTCCGCCTCCACCGTTACCGTCTGGGTCTGTGCCAGTCCAACGATGGCTTGCGCGCCCGCTGCGGGATCGCTGGCCACCACTGCTTGTGCGGCCTCACGGGCCGCCTTGGCCACACCTTGTTGTTCTGCCAGGGAAGCCTGGTCCGCCAAAGTGTCCAGTTGCTCGCTCAGTTCAGCCAGGTTGACCTCACGCTGAGCCTCTTCAACCACACGCTGTACGCCTTCGCTGAGCGCGTTGGCTTCTGCGTGCGTGGCGCGTGTCACCTCAGACACCTCCGACGCCACGCGCCCCATCAGAGGCTTGAGCTCGCCCGACGCCTCATCAAAAACGAAGAGCTTCTTGGCCAGCGCTGGCTGGTAGTTGAGCATGTCGACCAGAAAGCTCAGGGCACTGAGGTTGTTGCCCAGTTGCTGGAAGGTACCCGCTTCACGCGCCTGATCTTCGTTGACCTCGGTATCAAGAATCTGCTCCACCGTGGTTCGCATACGAGAGACTGTGTGAACCGCCTGGTCCAGACCGAGCACTGACAGCACGCCTCGCATTTGCACCAGTTGCGACACCGCCACATGAAGACCCGCCTTCTCTCGGGGGGTGCGAAAGAATTGGTCGAGGGATTTCTCAGCCTCACCCAAGGACACTTTCAGCTCACCCACCACACTGCCCAGCGTCTGCCGGTCGCTCACTCGCCGATAGAGTTGCTCCATCCAGGGTTCCAGCGGCAGGGCCATACCGCCAGCGAGCACACTGTCAAGTCGTTGCGCCAGCAACTGTGTGCGGGCCGTCAGGGTGAGATCGTTGGGGTCGAAGTCCTCGAACGCCGCTTCAAGATACAACGTGGTGGTCGCCACTTCCATGGACAATTCGGGCTTGAGGGACCCAGGCGTGCGTGAGACCTGCTCGGCCGCCTTGACCAGCGACCGGGCCAGTCCAGTGCTGGCCGGATGCAACCTCAACAAGGATTCTCCGATCAGTCCATATTGATCCAGCACCGAGCGCGCTCGGCTGACGTCGCCGCCCGCCAGCAGCGACCAGGATTCCTTGCCGGCATTGATGCGTTTGCGGGCTTGCACCAGCAAAGCAGGATCAAATTGACCCAAGGTGGCTTTGCTGTAGTCGACAGGCGTGCCGCCGGTCAGCGCAAAAGCGCCTTGCACCGCCACGAGATTCGGCGACTTCGCCACACTGTCAGGACGCGCTTGAGAACAGAAAAACAGCAGATCATGCAGCAGGGTTTCAGACACGTCGTGTCGAGATTTCTCCTGCATCAATCCTGCCAACTGAAGCAGTATCCGAGAAGCAGCCCGCTTGACGTAAACGTCTGAGGGAATCAGGTTCTGCGCCACTGCCTCGAAATAACCAGCAGCCACCCGCCAGAAAGTGGTCACGCGAGGCGTCTCGGCTCCGGCGGAGAGGCCCGCAGCCATTCGAGCCAGTTGACCAGCCGCTGCAGGGCTGTGCGACTTCATCAAGAGCAAGACCAACCGATCAAACAGCGAACGTATTTGCGCGTCCACCTTCATGGACTTGGCTTGCGCCGGTGCGGCGACCTCGACGCCACGGTGTTCCACACTCCAGAGGTCCGCAGGATGCACGCGCTCCGCACCAGCAAGTTCCTGCACCTCCCGGTACTGGCTGAACAACGCCACGGGTAGCGCAGGCTTGTTGTTGAGCACCGCTTCCAGATATTCGATCAAGGCGAAACCGGCACGCTCCACCTTGCCAGCAGCCTCATCGGTGCAGCTCAGTGGGCGCTGCACAAAACGCTGAACGGCCGACTCCATGGCACGCATCAGCTGGGCTGGCGCGGCCAGCCCGACCATTTCCAGCGCACCTACACCCTGATGCAACTGTTGACGCGCAACACGAAGCGAGCCAGGGTCCACAGATTCCAGGTCACTGTGGCGTGCCTGTTCCGACTCCCGGATGAACCGTCGGATCGCTTTGTTGCCACTGTCCAGCGACTTGCGCAGCTCGTCAAACACCCAGGCCAAAGGCCCCAGGTCGTTCAGCGCTGCGTCTGCGGATGAGCCGTCGGTATGGTTGTCGAGCATGATGGGGCGAAACAGACAGGCGGGGATCAGGCAATCTTGAATCGAGCGACCGATTGCCGAAGTTCTTCGGCCATTCCAGAAAGCTCACGCACCTGCTGGGCTGTCGAGCGGGTACCTTCTCCGGTCTGCTCCGTCACCGCGAAAATATGCTGAATGTTGCCCGCCACCTCGTTAGCAGATTCCGCCTCGCGCGACGTGGCGCTTGAAATCTGCTCAATCAGCTCGGCCAGTCGGCGAGACACACGGTCAATTTCAGTCAGCGCCGTGCCCGCGTTGTCAGACAGCTTGGCCCCTTCCACCACACCCTGGGTAGAGCGCTCCATGGCGCCCACGGCGTCTTGGGTATCGGTTTGAATCGCTTTCACCAGCGCCGCAATCTGGCGCGTTGCGTCCGCCGAGCGTTCGGCCAGCCGTTGCACCTCTTCGGCCACCACCGAGAAGCCTCGACCGGCCTCACCGGCGGACGCAGCTTGAATGGCGGCATTCAGCGCGAGCACGTTGGTCTGCTCGGTAATATCCGAAATCAGCTCAGTGATTTCACCAATCTCCTGTGACGACTCGCCCAGACGTTTGATGCGTTTGGAGGTTTCCTGAATCTGGTCCCGAATGGCATTCATACCGCCAATGGCGTCCTGCACGGCCTGCAAACCGGATTCCGCAGCCTGCAGCGAAGAGCGGGCCACCCGAGCTGATTCCTGAGCCTGACCAGAGACTTGGTTGATGCGCTGCGCCATGTCGAGCACCGACTGACCAGTTTCACGGATTTCTCGCAGCTGCTCGGTTGACGCTGCCAACAGCTCGGTCGACGTGCTTTCCACCGCCGAGGTCGTCTGCGCCACCCGGGTGGCCGTGGCTTGCACGTTGCCCACCAGCGAACGCAGTTCTTCCACCGTGTAGTTCACCGAGTCGGCGATGGCGCCCGTGATGTCTTCGGTCACAGTGGCTTCCTGCGTGAGGTCGCCCTCGGCCACCGTCTGCAGTTCGTTCATCAAACGAAGAATGGCGGCCTGGTTGGCATCGTTGACGCGCTTGGCATCCTGCTGTTGGGACTCGGCGGTCACCCGCTGGCCTTCAGCAATCTGCTGACGCTGCCGGCTCTCCTGCAACTGCACATAGGCCAGCGCAGCTCCACAACCTAGGGCAAAGAGTGCCGAAGCGAGCATGGCGATCAACTCCCCGCCGGCCAGACCGGCACCATCGGAGAGCTTGTCTTGCAATTGTTCCAGCCCAACGCGCAGCGGCTCGCTGTCGCCAATCACTGCCGCTTGCGCCTCACGGGCAGCCACCAGTCCCTGGAGGTTGCCCAGAATGGCGCCCGCATCCGTGCGGGTCAATTCATACAGCTTGAGCAGGGCGTCCAGGCGCTCGCGGATCTGTTCATCGCCTGTCGCCTTCAACCTCAATTCGGCGCTGCCGTTGAGCAGACCATCGGAGATTTCCTTGAAGGTGTTCAAGTCCTTGCCCAACAAGAACACCGCCTCAGGACTCACGCCTTCCATGGTCAGAAACTCGTTGGCCGACTTGCCAATTCGCTGTGTCAACATCACCAGCTGACCGGACGCCGAGATCTCGGTCGCCGGCGCTCCCAACTGGAGCTTGAGCGAGGACACGGTCTCAGCAATCTCCAGCAAGTCCGAAGACTGGCGGTTGATGGATCGCAGCGCATCACCCACCTGAGTCAGGATTTTTTGCTGGGACAAGACCACAGCTGCATTGCGCTCAGCCGCCTCCACCTTGGGCAACAGCTCGGTGAGCTGGGCCTCGTACTCAGGCCCCAGAGCCACCAGGCCGATGTCCGCATCACCCTGCTTAAACCCACGCACGTTGCGGGCCAGCACGTCGGTGCTGTCCTTCACTTCTACAAACGCAGCGGGGTTGCCAATCAGGGCCTGGGACACGCTTTTGGCAAGACGCTGTGACTGCATCAGCGCCTGACCGCTGGCCGCCACCTGCTGACCCAGTCGCTCGGTCTTGTTGAGTACGAAGAACACCACCGCTGCCAGCACCACCACAGCAAACAGCAGAAGGGTACCCAGCACACGTCGATGCTGGTCTATCGAGCGACGGCCCAGCAAAGGAATGGTCAGCACGCCTTGCTGAACTTCCACCTCGAGCGTGTGCATCGTGCTCAGGCGGCTCTCGGCGAAATCTCCGTTGTCGGCTTGCGGCGGCGCCAGGCGCTCAGCCGCCAGCTTGCCAAGCTCCTGCTCGGTGAGATCGCTCAGGTCAGGACCCAATGCGTCCTTTTTGCGGAACATTCCCTGGATTCGATCAAGCATGGCCATGAAAAAAACCTTCCAACTGAAATTCAAGGGCGAATCGCCCGCCAAACCATTCGGTTAACCGAAAAAACACCCGGCCCAAAGGCTCAGGACGCAATCGCCAGAAACTGCGCGTCAGACGCCAGCACCTGCAAATTCAGTTCCTGCCAGTCGGTGCCCTGGACATCTGTCAGGCGCCGGGCAAACCACGGCAAAGCGCCTGGCCCCGCTTCGTGAACCTCGATGAACATGGAGGGATTGCGAAGCCCGAGCAGGCGGTCAATCCAGAGTACCGCATTGACACCCATTGCGGCGTGCAGGCTCACCAGACGGGACTCCGAATTCACCCTGTCGCTGGCACGCCCAGAGGCTGCTGGCGCAATCAGACCGGCCAACACGCTCAGGTCAACGACACCATGCAAGCCCCCACGAAGACTGGCCACACCCGCAAACCAGGCCTTTGTGTACGGAACGGACTGAAGGCTGGCCCACGGGAATATCTCGCCAGACTGCACCAGCGGAATCAGAAAGCGCTGGCCCGACGCCTCCACCGCCAGCCAAGACGCTGTGGCTGCCTGCGTGCGGGCGGCTGTCAACCGCTCGGCAAGGCGCACCTGCAAATCTTTCAGAGACTGTCGATTGGCCATGCTCGCAACGGTTGGTCAGGGAGAAAAGGCGCCACGTCAGCCCAAGGCTCTTATCTTGGACAGCAACTCTTCGGCATTGACTGGCTTGGTGACGTAATCGCGTGCGCCCTGGCGCATGCCCCAGACCCGATCGGTCTCTTGATTCTTGCTGGTGCACATGATGATGGGGATATCGGAATACTGAGGATCCCGCGCGATCGCCCGGGTAAGTTGAAATCCATTCTGACCGGGCATCACGACGTCCATCAAAATCAATTCCGGCTTTTCCTCTCCTAGCCGACGAAAGGCCTCTTCCGCGTTCTCAGCGGTTCGAACTTTGTAGCCATTTTTCACCAACAAGTCGGACAAGACCATGAGTTCGGTCTTGGAATCGTCCACGACGAGAATTTTCTGAATCGACATCATGCGGCTCCAGTGAGGTGGGCTCCAAACTGCTGTACGGCTTGCAGCAGCTGGTCTTTGGTAAAAGGTTTGGTGAGGTACTCCTGCGATCCGACCATGCGCCCGCGCGCCTTGTCGAACACGCCATCCTTGGATGACAACATCACAACAGGAATGCCGGCGAAGCGAGCGTTTCGCTTGATGATGGCGCAGGTCTGGTAACCATCCAACCGAGGCATCAGGATGTCGCAGAACACCAGGTCGGGCCGGTAGTCGTTGATCTTGGCCAGCGCGTCGAAGCCGTCTTCCGCCAGCAGTACCTCGTGACCGCCTTGCTTGAGAAAAATCTCAGCACTGCGGCGGATGGTGTTGCTGTCATCGACCACCAAGACCTTGAATACAGGTGTTGTGCTCACAGCTAAATAACTCCTGAAAGGTGGGTATAAACGACGGGCGTCCTGACCGGACTTACCCGAAGCAGATTCGGCGACCGCAATCCATCAGATCTGAACCATCTCGAAGTCTTCTTTGCGCGCACCACATTCCGGGCAAGTCCAGTTCATGGGCACATCCGCCCAGGCGGTCCCAGGCGCAATGCCTTCTTCGGGCGAACCAGTGGCCTCGTCGTAGATCCAGCCACAGATAAGGCACATCCAAGTCTTGGTGTCGGTCATGTCAGCGAAGGCATTGTCATAGAATCCGGCCATTGTATCGAGCCAGGGGCGTCTGCCAGTGGGCTCTGACTGCTGGAATTCCCCGGGTCTATGCCAGCATCGTTTCGCGACGGACCCTGCGCACTCTCATGCCCCAACTCCCTGACCCTTCAACACCTGCGGGCGCCGCGCAACCCGGCGAGACCTCTTTGCCATGTGTCATGGTGTTCAATGCCAACGACCCCAGCGGCGCTGGCGGACTCTCGGCCGACCTGACCGCCATGTCCAGCGCCTCAACGCATGTGCTGGCTGTGGTGACAGGCACCTATGTTCGCGATACGTCCGAGATCCACGACCATATCGCTTTCGACGAAGAAACCGTGGCCGACCAAGCGCGCTGCGCATTGGAAGACATGCCGGTGCAGGCCTTCAAGGTAGGGTTCGTCGGTAGTCCAGAGAACCTCAGCACGATTGCCAGCATCACGACCGACTACTCGGAGGTACCGGTCATCACTTATATGCCCGACCTGTCCTGGTGGGACGAGCTGGCGATCGAGACCTACCTCGATGCTTGTGTCGAACTTCTGCTTCCACAGACCACGGTGCTGGTGGGCAACCACAGCACCCTGTGCCGCTGGCTGCTGCCCGAATGGGAAGGCGACCGACCACCGAACCCTCGCGAGGTGGCGCGTGCCGCGGCGGTGCATGGTGTGTCCTTCACGCTGGTGACCGGTTTCAACGCCGCCGACCAGTACATCGAAAGCCACCTGGCCAGTCCGGAAGCCGTGCTGGCCACGGCCCGATACGAACGCTTCGAAGCCACCTTCAGCGGGGCTGGCGATACCCTGTCGGCTGCGCTTTGTGCGCTGGTGGCCACGGGTGCCGACCTGCAGTCGGCCTGCGCCGAGGCATTGACTTACCTCGATCAGTGCCTGGATGCCGGGTTCCAGCCCGGCATGGGTCACGCTGTCCCCGACCGGCTGTTCTGGGCGCACGAGGAGGACGGCGATGACACCGACGAAGCCACCGAGCAGCTACCCGCTCCTGACAGTCAACTGGACGCAGGCGACTTCCCGCTGGACACCACCAAACACTAGTCAAGCATCCTATGAGCGACCGCAACCAAGACCTGTTCGAACGCGCCAAGCAACTGATTCCGGGCGGCGTGAACTCACCCGTGCGCGCCTTCCGCGCTGTTGGCGGCACGCCGCGATTCGTACTGCGAGCGCAAGGCGCTTATTTCTGGGACGCCAATGACCAGCGCTACATCGACTACATCGGCTCCTGGGGTCCAATGATCCTGGGCCACGGCCACCCGGCCGTGCTCGAAGCGGTGCAAAGAGCGGCCCTGGACGGCTTCTCGTTCGGCGCACCGACCGAGCGCGAGATCGAGCTGGCCGAAGAGATCATCAAGCTGGTGCCCAGCCTGGAAATGGTGCGCCTGGTCAGCTCGGGGACCGAAGCCGGCATGAGCGCGATCCGCCTGGCGCGCGGCGCCACCGGCCGAAAGACCATCATCAAGTTCGAAGGCTGCTACCACGGCCATGCCGATGCGCTGCTGGTGAAGGCAGGTTCTGGACTGGCCACTTTCGGCAACCCGACCAGCGCCGGCGTGCCGCCTGAAGTGGTGCAGCACACCCTGGTCCTGGAATACAACAATGTGGCGCAGATCGAGGCCGCGTTCGCCGAGCACGGCGCCGACATCGCCTGCGTGATGATCGAACCCATCGCGGGCAACATGAACTTCGTGCGTGCCAGCGTGCCATTTGTCAAACGCATCCGTGAGCTGTGCACGCAGCACAACGCGCTGTTCGTGTTTGACGAGGTGATGACCGGTTTCCGCGTCGGCCTGGGCAGTGCGCAAGGCCACTACGCCTCGCTGATCCCCGGCTTCGAACCCGACATGACGGTGATGGGCAAAGTGATCGGTGGCGGCATGCCGCTGGCGGCCTTCGGCGGCAAGCGCGCGGTGATGGAGCACCTGGCGCCGCTGGGTGGCGTGTACCAGGCCGGCACGCTGTCGGGCAACCCCGTAGCCACCGCCTGCGGTCTCGCCACCCTGAGAGAAATCCAGAAGCCCGGCTTTTTCGAGGCGCTGTCGGCCAGCA
>JBIIQD010000271.1:0-4448 GCA_044342265.1 Hydrogenophaga sp.
TCCGGCCAGACCGCCAGCTTCAACACAGCAGAGGGGTCGGCGCCCGGCAGCAGCTCATCTCGCAGCCGCACCTTGCGCCCCAGCGCTGCAGCGGTTTGCTGGGAGCGCTGCGCCGGGCTGGCGTAGAGCCTCGCCCCGTCGGGCAGTTGACGGTCAAGCCAGGCGGCTATGCGCGCCGCCTGCTTTTCGCCACGCGGGGTCAGCCGACGCTCCATATCGAGCGGATCCCCTTGCTGCCCCTCTTCACCACAGGGATGGTCCAAGGCTTCAGCGTGTCGCCAGAGAATAAGGTCCATTGGTGGTCCTAGGCTCGGTGTCCGTAGCGGGTCATCAGCGCAGCCTGCGCCGACAGCCACGGCGCCTTGACGTCCTTTTGCTCGCTGCCCCGAACATACTGGCCGTCAGGCTGCAACAGCCAGGCATCGCGGCTGTCGTGCAGGTATGCCGAGAGACACTCGTCCAGCACGCGCTGGCGCAGGGCAGGGTCTTTGACTGGCCAGGCGAGTTCCACCCGGCGCAGCATGTTGCGGTTCATCCAGTCGGCACTGGACAGCCACAGTTGCTCCTTGCCGTCCACGCGAAAGTAAAACACGCGGGAATGCTCCAGCAATCGCCCGATCACCGAGCGTACCCGCAGATGAACGCCCTGCCCTTCGCTGCTGGCCGGCAGGATGCAGGCGCCGCGCACGATCAAATCGATCTTTGCACCGTCCCTGGCCGCCTGGGCCAGGGCACGGGCCAGTGGCTCGTCGGTCAAGGCATTCATTTTGAGGACAATGCGGGCCTCTCGTCCCGACCTGGCCGCTGCCCCGGCGTCTTCGACCAGCTCCAGCATCGCCTTGTGCAGATGAAACGGCGCCAGCAGCACGGTGTGCAACCGAGGCAGGCGGTTCTGGCTCGCGAGATGCAGAAAAATCTGCTCCAGGTCCGCGGTAAGGGCCTCATCGGCGGTCAGGTAACTCAAATCGGTGTACAGGCGCGCTGTGCCGGCGTTGTAGTTGCCGGTGGAGACGTGGGCGTAGCGCCTGAGCTCGCCACCCTCACGACGCGTGACCAGCAGCATCTTGGCGTGGGTCTTGAGACCGACCACGCCATACACCACCTGCGCGCCCACCGATTCCAGCCGCTCGGCGTCGTTGATGTTGGCCTCTTCGTCAAAGCGTGCCTTGAGCTCGACCACCGCGGTGACTTCCTTGCCACGGCGCACCGCCTCACGCAGCAACTCGATCAGCTCAGACCGCCCCCCAGTGCGGTAGATCGTCTGCTTGATCGCCAGCACATCCGGGTCGTTGACCGCTTCGCGCAGGAACGCCAACACGGCGTCAAAACTCTCGTACGGCTGATGAATCAGCACATCGCCTTGCTGCAGGCGCTCAAAGAACGACTGGCCTGGCACCAGCTGCACCGGCCAGCCCGGCACATGCCGCTCAAAGCGCAGCCGGGGCTCATCGACCTGGTCGATCAACTGATTCAACCGCACCAGGTTGACTGGCCCATGCACCCGGAACAGCGCCTGCGGCGGCAGGGCAAACTGGGCCAGCAGGAATTGCGAGAGGAAGTCCGAGCAACCTGCCGACACCTCCAGCCGCAACGCCTCACCATAGTGACGCTGCTGCAGGCCCAGCCGCAAAGCCGTGCGCAGGTTCTTGACCTCTTCTTCATCGACCGCCAGGTCAGAGTGCCGGGTCACACGGAACTGGGAAAACTCGGTCACCTGGCGCCCGGGAAACAGGTCGGCCAGGTGAGAGCGGATCAGGCTGGAGATCGACACAAAGCTGCTTTGCTTGGATCCCCGCTGCCCCGGCATGCGCACGAAGCGGGGCAAGCTGCGCGGCACTTTGACAATCGCCACCTCGTTCACACGCCCAAATGCGTCCTTGCCGTTGAGGCGAACGATGAAATTCAGCGATTTGTTGGCCACCTGGGGGAACGGATGCGCCGGGTCGAGCCCGATGGGCAGCAACAGCGGCCGGACCTCGCGTTCGAAAAACGCCTTGACCCAGCGGGTCTGACGGGCATCGCGCTCGCCGTGCGAGACCAGCTTGATGCCTTGCTGTTTCAGCAGAGGCAGCACCTCGTCGTTGTAGATCGCATACTGCCGATCCACCAGCGCGTGCAATGCGTCGCTCAAACGCTCATAACCCTCGGCGGTGGTCGGTCCGCGATGCTCTGCGGCATTGAAGGCCGCGAGCTGGGGCGCCATCCGCACCTCGAAGAACTCGTCGAGGTTGCTGGAGACGATGCACAGATAGCGCAACCGCTCCAGCAATGGCACCTCGTCGCGCCGAGCCCAGTCCAACACGCGCTCATTGAAACCCAGGATGCTGTGGTCCCGGTCAAGAAACATCAAAGGCTGGTTGGGTACAGGTTGCTTCATCGGTGACGATTATTCGACCAATCGATGACTTTTGTGTGACAGGTTGGTGCTCCGCAGCGTCAACAGGGCGGATTGCTCTATGGCTGGCTGACGTCGGCGCCTCGGGGATTCCGGCGCGGGCAGGGGCGCCAACCGTTGGAGAAAAAGCTCGGCGACCTGAGCCGACTCGAACTGCAACGCGCGCTGACGGGCATGGAACCGCTGACACCTCAGCGCCTGCGTCCATGCCTGATGCAGATCGCGGTGCAAAGCCCCCCCTGGGGAATCGCCAACCACTTGAAGAGGGCCATTCACCGGATACGCTGCCACTGGAACGCCAGCAGCCATGGCCTCCAGCATGACCCGTCCGAAAGTCTCGTGCAAGCTCGGAAAAACGAACACGTCGGCCGCGGCATACACCTCAGCGAGTTCGCGCCTGGGCAACACGCCGACCCAGTGCACACCCGGATAGCGGTCGCGCAAAGACTGTTCCAGCGGCCCCACACCACACACCACTTTGCTGCCAGGGATATCAAGATCCAGGAAAGCCTGGACATTCTTCTCGTGCGACAGGCGTCCCACGAACAGACTCACCGGTCGTGCCAGACGGCCCAGCCCAGAACACTCGACAGGATTCGCGGCAAATGCGAACTGTTGGGTGTCCACACCGTGGGTCCACTCCCGCAGGTTCCGAAAACCGCGGCTTTGGAGCGTGGCCTTGATCCCTGAGGTGGCGACCAGCACACCGTTGCTGGGACTGTGAAAATGGCGGGACAGCGCATAGCTCCAGGCCAGAGGCACACCCCAGGACGCCTTCAGCATCTCGGCAACTCCGGTGAGAAAGGCGGTGGTAAAGGGCCAGCCGCGGCGCAGGCAATGCCTTCGCGCAGCCCAGCCCAGCGGACCTTCAGTGGCGATGTGAATGGCATCGGGCAACGCGTCGTCCATCAACCTGCGCAAACGTCTGCCGGGAAACAGCGCCAGCTCGACCCCCGGGTAGCCAGGGCAAGGGCGGGTGTCGAACTGCCCCGGCTGAACCACGATGACCTGGTGACCCAGCACCTGCAACTGACGCACCAAATCCACCAATGTGGTGACCACACCGTTGACCTGAGGTTGCCACGCGTCGGTCACCAGCAGGATTTTCATGGTTCAGCGCCGGCGTCGATGGGTCAAGCGGGCATCAGCCCGTCGGGCAACTCGACGGGCTGGTGCTCGCGCAAGGGCACGGTCAGACCGCCATGGCCCACGGTGCGCCAGTGCACCAGCTCCAGCCGACCGTCGTGGTGCTCCACCAGCGCCGACAGGCTCTCGACCCAGTCGCCGTCATTGACATAGAGCGTGCCTTCGATGGTGCGCATCTCCGGGCGGTGGATATGTCCACAGACCACGCCGTCGTAGCCGCGCTTGCGCGCCTCGGCAGCGACAGCCTCTTCGAAGTGATTGACGTGGCTGACCGCTCGTTTGACCTTGTGCTTGAGGTACTGCGAAAGCGACCAGTAAGGCATGCCCAGGCGGTGACGCACGCGATTGAAGTGCCGGTTGAGCTCCAACGTCAGACCGTAGGCCCAGTCGCCCACATAGGCCAGCCATTTGGCGCACTGGATCACGCCATCAAAGTGATCTCCGTGGATCACCCACAGCGTACGGCCATCGGCGGTGACGTGCACCGCCTCATTCGCCACTTCGATGCCACCGAAATGCATGCCGTCAAACTGGCGTGCAAACTCGTCGTGGTTGCCCGGCACGAACACCACCTTGCAACCTTTGCGTGCACGTCGCAGCAGCTTCTGCACCACATCGTTGTGCGATTGCGGCCAGAACCAGCGTCGGCGCATCTGCCATCCATCGACGATGTCACCCACCAGGTAAATGGTCTCGCTGGGGTGGTGCTTGAGAAAGTCCAGCAGAGCATCTGCCTGGCAACCCGGCGTCCCCAGGTGGATGTCCGATATGAACACCGCCCGCAGCACAGCATGCGCCGGAGCTGGTGCATCCTCCCAGGATGCCGTCGAACCGGCTTTGCCGGGCGGCAGGCATCGCCCCCCGGGGGGGGTGACGCCGAAGGCGGCGCAGGGGGGAGCCATTTCAA
>JBIIQD010000272.1:0-4431 GCA_044342265.1 Hydrogenophaga sp.
CGAGCTGCGGGGTTCATTGTGCCCGCTGGTTGCTGCGCCTCTCGCTGTGGCCCGGGGCGATAGCCCGGCAGATTCGGACTTGCGTCACCGGGAGCACCCCCAGAGCTGGAGGGTGAGGTGGGGATTTCCCCGGCACCCGTGGGTTGGTCTTCGCCGCGTTGCTCGTTCAGCCCCCCTGGGGGAGGGCTCCACTGCAAGAGTGGCGGCTCTGGCGCCCGATTGGCAAAGGCATCTGGCGACGCATTGGCGCGGGGGGGACCCGTTGGCGAGGGTGTGGCAGCACCCACAGTTCCTGCCAGCCCCCAAAGAAGGTAGGTCGCAAGCACGAACGCTTTTGGTCCGAGCAAGCGCAGCCAAGGCTTACATGCGCCTGCATGGTCGCTTTTGGACGCACAGGCAGGCACAGACGCAACCAGCCGTTGGGAGACTTCAGAGCAAAACTGCACACTCACACCATGTCGCCCTTTCAGCATCAAGGAAACTTGCAGCAACGGCCATATGCCACGCCGATCATTGGGCTGGATACCGACTCATTTCTCCAGGCACAAAACTGAGTATTAGAGTTCGGGAATTGTCTGCTGGAGACGACCCGGCCGTCGAAAGTCGAAGAGGTGCAGCCACCACCGACAATCACTTCTCCGGCAGGGCAAGAAGGCGCAGATCCTGTGTTGGTGGAGTTTGCGTTGATGGTCACATTTCCAGAGAACGTCTCGGAACAACTCAGAAGTGCCGCCTGAGGTTCCTTGAAATACCCCATGATGTCGATGATCAGGTGGGTTTGGCCGGTGGTGAAGACGCTCAGTTCGTTGGTGGAAGCCCCCTGGTCAAGTCGGAACACCGACGAATTTCCCCGAATGTCGTTGGCACCAAAGTTCAAAGACGATGCCAGGGGCTGCGCAGCGAGGAAGGGGAAAATGGTCAGGAAGCCCGGTGTGGTGGACACGACCGTCACGTTCAGGAGGGCCGCCGCAAATGACCCCGCTGCGCCAGCACCGCCACAATTGGTGGAGTCACCGCCCTGAAAGGCATAGCTTGAGACCGCCGTGATGTCAAAGTTGCGGGTGGAGTTGGCCGCCAGCTGGCCGCCGGCATTGCGGGTGTCAACGATTCGACAAGGGGTGACCGGGGTGAACACCAGGTCCTTTGTCGTGTCGCCCAGCTGTGCAAAAGCGTTGCCGACAAAGGTGAGGAACGAGAACAAGAACACGGTCAGTTTTTTCATGATGACTCCTGATGATGGGCGTGGATGAGGCAAAGCGCACTTCCCTGAGCATTCTTGACTTTTACGCAGGACGACCGCTGCAAGTGAACTTGCCGTGTCTTTCCCAAAACCTGCTAAATCTTAATCGCGCGTTAACAGCCTGCATACCCATGTTTTGGGCATACGAAGTGCCTCCTTGTGTCGCCCCGCCGGACAAAAGCGATTCCGACAAAGGTAAGGATCCAAAACAGGAACACGCTCAGTCTTTTCATGATGACCCCTGATGGTGGTCGTGGATTGGGCGAGGCGTATTCCCCTGAGCATTCTTGACGTTCACGCAATACGACCGCTGCAAGTGAGCTTGCGGTGCATTTCCAGAAACCGACGAGACCGTGCGCGTGCTGTGGCTTTCTGCACACCGTCATTGCGAAAGAAGCAGCGTGTGGGAACTCTTGGCCTTGGCCTTGGCCTTGGCCTTGGCCTTGGCCTTGGGCTTTCGCTTTCGGTTTGAGCAATACCCTGGGTTGAAAACCCTAGGATGTGGACAACAAGTGAGGTCCCTGAGGCATCCAGCATTCACCCAGCCTTGGCCGGACGCAGCAGCAGGTCGGCCAACAACCACAACCCGTAGCACACCAGCATCGTGACCGGCGTGAGCAACTCGATGCTCCATATCGGGTGATCGTCAACAACCAGCGTCACAGCGAGCAAGGTCGCGACGATCGCCGGGATCCGGCTCACCACCACGGCAGCGCGGCACAAGCTGCTCCATTTCGGCAACCTCAGCGCCACCACGCTTCCGTACTTGCCGATGGCGTGCAAGGCACCTCCGGTCGCGGCCAGCATCGGCTGGCGAAGAAACAACAATTCCACACCCAGAAGCACGGCGCCGTGCCCTTACAGCAGATCGCCTGTGCTCAGCTTGGCCAGTTCACCAGCACCACCTTGAAACTGGCGGGGGTGAACCGTCCATCGATGATGTGCGCCATCAAATCGAAAAACGGTGCCCAGAAGCCATCCTCGTCCAGGAACGCGACCGGCTTGTTGTGAAGCTCGCGCCGGGCCAAGGACAGTACCTCAACCACTTCTTCCATCATCCCGATGCTGCCGGCCAGCACGACAAAGGCGTCAGCCTCTTCGAGCATCCGCATCTTGCGGGTATGCGTATCGTCGACCAGCACATGCTCGACATCCTCGTAGATGAGCTCTTTGTCCAGCTGTAAGCGGCATCACACCCGGCAATGTGCCCCCTTCAGCATGAGCCGATGTCGCACATGCGCCCATCTGACCGACCCCGCCGCCACCGTAGACCATCCGGTTGCCACTTGCAGCCAGCTGCGTGCCCAAGCGCTGCGCCAACTGCGGATACTCTGGCTTCACGTCGTCAGATGCGCCGCCATACATGCAAATCGACACCGCAGCTCCTGGGCGCGAGGTTGGCTGCGGAAGGGACGATGCGACGTCGGCAATCGTTGCCAGTTCATTGGACAAACAAGACTTCATGCGATTTCTCTTGTGTTTTGGGGGCTGATGGACGATTCCTTTCAGCCGAAGCCGATGGCGCTCATGTCGTTGCGATTTCACGTCCCCTGACGAAAGCAAGGGGGACCGCGGCAATCCATTGCCAGAGGGAAGAGGATGTGGTGAACACCTGGACTCATGAGCCAACACGCGTCCGTAAGGTTTTGCTTGCGGCAACGACCCAGCACTCGAACCCCAAGGAACTCTTCATGCGCCACGAACCACAATCAGCAAATCGTTGCCCCTCGCTCAAGTTGCTGGGTCTCTTTGTGGGCTGGCTGGCGGCCACTCCAGTCATGGCGGCAATTTGCGAAGCGAACGCCGGCGCCCGGCCACCCGCTGTGGTCGAGCTCTACACCTCGCAAGGCTGCAGCTCCTGTCCGCCCGCAGACCGATGGTTGTCGGGGCTGAAAAACCAGCCAGGCGTGATTGCGCTGGGCTTTCACGTCAACTACTGGAACCACCTCGGCTGGACCGACCCGTTTGCCACCCCGCAAACCACCGAGCGGCAACGCTTGATCAAAGAGTCCATCCGAGGAAAGTATGTCTACACGCCGCAGGTGGTTCTCAACGGCGAAGACCACCGCGAATGGCGCGGACAGCGTGCCGACCAGCTGCCGGCCCTGCCAACGGCGGAGGCGCCCAGCCTGCGGCTGGTTCGGGAGGGCAGGCAGGTGACCGCGCAGATTGGCCCTTCGCGCAGCGCAAGCCGATGGGCAGGCTACTGGGCGGTGCTTCAGGATGACCAGCGCAGCGCGGTCACGCGGGGAGAGAACGCCGGAGAGACCCTGCGCAATGACCACGTGGTCCGGCTGTACCAGCCGGTGACCTCCTGGGCCGCCAACCAGGCAAGCCAGCACAGCCTCAGCCTGCCACCCTCGGTGGGACAACGCGTGGTGTTTGTGGTCACTCAGGCCAACGGGTTGCGCCCGGTGCAAGCGGCTGTGCTCAGCTGCGCAGGTTAACTTCAGTCATTCAACGGCGCGACTGCGCCCCATCGAGGAATCCCCATGGAAAGACGCCATATGCTCAAAACCCTATCGGTCTGGCTGGCAGGTGCCGCCCTACCCGCCTCAACCGTGCTGGCAGGGCCACCGTTTCCGCTGAAGAAGACAGAAGCGCAATGGCGCGCGTTGGTGTCTCCCGAGGCTTACCGGGTCCTGTTTGACCATGGCACCGAGCGAGCTGGCAGCAGCCCGCTGGACCGAGAGAAGCGTCCTGGGACCTTTGTCTGTGCGGCCTGCAACCTGCCACTGTTCGACGCCGCACACAAGTACGACAGCGGCACCGGCTGGCCCAGCTTCTGGCAACCCCTGCCAAAGGCGATCGGCACCTCGACCGACTACAAGCTCATTTATCCACGGACCGAGTACCACTGCGCGCGCTGCGGTGGTCACCAAGGGCATGTGTTCGACGACGGGCCCAAGCCCACGGGCCAACGCTACTGCAACAACGGCGTGGCGCTGAAGTTCGTGGTCCAAGGTCAGCCTTTGCCTGCACTGTTGACTTGAAGCGGACACTGGCGGTTGTGGAATGGGTTCCAGGCTGAGCCGTGTCCAAGCAGGGAGTCAAGTCCGGCGCCGCGCTGGCGTGACTACAATGAATTTTTGCTTGTTGTCACTTTGTCAATCCGAATCTTCCTGACTCACTGAATGCCCATGCCGACCACACCCGCCCCGACCACCAAACCCGCCAGCCCCAATTTCTCC
>JBIIQD010000273.1:0-4418 GCA_044342265.1 Hydrogenophaga sp.
GGTCGCTGGCGGTGCGGAAGCCACCGTCCGCAGGGTCGGACGCGCGCTCTTCGGTGGCGACCACTGCCAGCATCCATCCTCCGGTGACTTCGCGACAGGCCACGCCCAAGTGGTCTGCCGCATCCCGTCTATTGCCTCTGGCATTGAATTCCCGGCACAGTCCCCCGTCATGCCGCTCGAAGGTTGCCAGCAGGTGGTACTTCCGTCCCGCGGCCTCCACCTCCCGACCACTCGGCGCCGTCTCCAGCGCCACCAGCAGGCTGCGTTCGCTGATCGTTTCGCCAGCTCGCAGCGCCCAGTCGTTGTCGGCGGGAGCATGCTGCGACCACAGCAGCCAGGCGCCCATCGCCACGGACGCTACAGAGGCCAGGGCCAGACCGGGGCGCCCGGCAAACAGTCGGCCTGCGCTGTCCTGCAGCCGCTGCCACCATTCGACGGTGTTGCGTTGCGCCGGGGCCGCCCGCAGGGTCGAAGCCGCGTGCCGGCGCGGATCGGGTGCGTTCAGGATGGCTTCGATCAGTGCCGGTGGCACCGGTTCTTGCAGCACCGCCTGGTAGCTGCGGCGCACACGTTGATCGGATGCGGCCAGCCGGTCCAGCCGCCGGACCAGTTCCGGGTCGGCGGCAAGCGCCGTCTCAACCGTGGCGAAGCCTTCTGCGGTCAGTTCGCCGTCTAGGTAGGCGAACAGGGTGTCGTCATCGTGGGTCATGTCAGCGTTCTCCTCCCAGGCCATCGGCCAGCCGCAACCGGGCTCGCGACAGTCGGCTCATTACAGTGCCCACCGGCACACCCAGCGCCGCCGCAGCATCCTTGTAGCTCAGGCCATCCACCGTCACCATCAGCAGTACCGCACGCTGATCGTCCGGCAGGGCCTCGACCAGAACGTGCAGCTGCCGGGCTTGGCTGCGCTGCTCCACGACGACCCGGCCGTCCTCCCCAGGCAGCTCGGGCGCGGTGTCGTCATCCAGCGCATCGGTGCGCTGACGCTTGCGGGCGCGGTAGTCGTCCAGCCAAGTGGTCTGTACGATGCGGAACATCCAGGCAGCCAGGCTGGTGCCCGCCTGCCACTGGTGCCAGCGTTCCAGTGCCTTGAGACAGGCGGCCTGCACCAGGTCGTCGGCCAGCGGGCCATCGTGGGTCAGGCCATAGGCGAAGCGCCGCAGCCGGGGCAGCATGCTCACCAGCTCTGCGCGGGGGTCGGTGTCGGTCGGGGCCATAGGTGAGTAACGCGCGACGACCTGTTTTATTCCATGTGCAGGCGGAATAAGTGTGTGTGCAGGGCGTTGTACCCATGGAAGGCGGGGCCTTTACCCCGTCCGGCGTCTTGTCTGGTTACCACGCGCTAGCGTGAATCTGCTGTTGCCCACCATGAAACTGTCCTTCCTCACCTTTTTTTACCTTTGGCGCCTGCGGGGCGGGTTGGTCCTGCTCTGGCTGACCCTGCTGGGCTTGCAAGGCATAGGCACCGTGCCCGCCGACTGGCCACTTGGGCTGGTGGGCACCGCCTGGGCGCAGGATGATGGCGAAGACGGTGATGATGGTGATGATGGGGATGACGCCGCAGCCGCGGGGCGCCCCAGTGGCGGTGGCTCGCGTAGCCCGGCCAATTCCCGGGCTCCAGGGCCTGGGCCCGCTGCTGCGCCAGGCGCCGGCGGCGACGCTGGTGGTTCCACCGGTCCAAGTCGTGCCGGGTCTGCTGAGCCAGGTGGCCGGGCGGGATCGGGGGGTCGCGCTTTTGTTCTGCCACCCGGGGCCGTGGGCACGCCTCCACGCGCCGAACCTGACGGATTCATCGCCAATGAACTGCTGGCCACCAACCCGCCGACCGCTGCACTTCGCCGAGTGCAGGCATGGGGCGCGCGCGTGATCGAGTCGATCGATCACGCAAGTCTGGGGCTTCGCACTGTCCGGTTGCTGTTGCCGCCGGGGCTGGACGCGCGCACGGCTGCCGAGCTCGCCTCTGAACGCGATCCCGGAGTGTTCGAGTTGCACCGCCTTTACCGGCTTGAGCAGGGCAATAAGGACCTTCCCTGCCAGGGCGTGGCTTGCGAGGCCGAACAGCGCCTGGGCTGGCCTGCCGCCGGCAGTCGTTGCGGCACAGGCCAGGTGGTGGGCATTGTGGACACTGAGGTACAGGCGGACCACCCCAGCCTGCGCGGGGCACGGCTGGACTCGCGCCGTTTTCTGGCGGCTGGACAGCAACCCGCCGATGCCTCACATGGCACTGCGGTGGCGGCGATCCTGGTCGGTCAGTCCCATGGAGGTTTTGCCGGTCTGCTGCCCCAAGCCAGGCTTCTGGCGGCGGCGCCGTTTCAACGGCGGCCCTCGGGCAGCATTGCCGCTGACGCGGTGTCGATGGTGCGCAGTCTTGACTGGCTGGTGGCTCAGGGCGCCCGAGTGATCGGGCTGAGCCTGAGCGGGCCGCCCAGCGTGGCCCTGCAGACGGCGGTGGCGCAGGCTCAGCGTCGCGGCGTGCTGCTGGCGGCGGCCGCCGGCAACGGCGGACAGAAGGGCGAGCCAGTGTTTCCGGCCGCACTGGTTGGCGTGGTGGGCGTGACTGCAATCGGTCAAGGCAACCGGGTTTACTGGCGCGCCAACCAGGGCGACCATGTCGACTACGCCTTGCCTGGTGTTGACATTGCCACGCCCGATGCCTTTGGCGAGCTGCGCCCGCGCAGCGGCACCTCGTTCGCGGTGCCGTTCCTGGTGGCCAAGGTGTCGCAGTCTGTGGCAGAGCAGCGTCTGCAAGCTGCGCAGTGGTCGAGCGGGCAGGGCGTACCGGTGACCGACCTGGGCGAAGCCGGGCGCGACCCGGTGTTTGGCTGGGGCCTGCCTCAGGTGCCGTTGACCTGTCGTTGACCTGTGTGTTGGACCGCTGTCGGCGGGCAGCGTGTTCGAATGGGCGCGCGCCGCTAGGGCTGGGTTTGCAGCCGTTCCATCAGGCGCTGCAGCCGCGCTGGCGTGGCAACCTCGCCAGGCAAAGCGGCCGAGAGCACCAGCTCGTGGCGACGGCCGCCCTCGTTCCAGCTGTGGCGCACGAAATGGCCGATCGAGGGCGCATAGTCCCAGCGGGCGGTCTGCAGCACCAGAGGCAAGCCGTCCCGGCGGCTGCGGCAGAGTACATGGAAAGAAGGAAAATCGCCCGCTGGCACCACCGACAGGCGCGTGTCCTGCACCTCGCAGGTCCATTGCAGCGTGGTCTGGCGCTGGCTGCCCGGGAACACGCCGGGCTCGGTGCGATCTTCGGTGAATTTCACGCTGCGGCCCACTTGCAACGGCCAAAGCGCCGCAGGGTCGCCGCGCAAGGTACTGCGGATCTCGCGGCCCCAGCGGTTCTGTTGCAACAGGGGAGCAAAAAAGTCGGTGCTGGTCAGAAATGTCTGACCCTCTGGACCCGTCCACTCCAGTGTGTTGCGGCCCACTCGAGCCACCCGCTCAACGCCGGTGCGGCCGAACACGAAGGTGTCGCCCGCTCGGTAAGTCGGTCGTGGCGCGGCGGGCAGCAGCAGCGGCGGGGAACCGGGGTCCGGCCGGGACATGGCTTCGCGGGCATCGGAGGCCATGCCGGTGGGCAGCTGCGCGCAGCCAGACAAGGCCAGCACCAGACCGGTGGCGTGCCAAAGGGTTTGTCGCGAGCTGGACGAATTCATGTGCGCCTGTCCCGCGCTTCCTTGCGGTACCAGCCGTCGCCGGCGCCGGTGGCCCTCAGGATGCGCTGGCGTTCGGCTGCCTCGGCCGCGGACTCAGCTCGCACCACACCCGGGCGCAGCAGGTCGTCGCGGCGAAACGGGATCACCTGCACCAGCGGCGTGCCCTTCTCGAGCGTGTAAAAGCCGTCGGGCGCGGTGGCGAAGAAAGGGAAGTTGATCAGCGAGCGGTACTCGTCGGTGTCCACGATGCCAGAGGCCACCTCGATCACACCGTTGGGCTGGTTCATCGTCGGAACGAACAGGCAGCTCCAGCCCGGCGGCGTGCGGATCGTCCAGTGGTTGTGGATTTTGCAAGGCGGGCGTGGCTGCATCGGATGGCCGTTGACCTGGTAGGGGTGGTGGTTGCTCACCATGGCTTTGTCGAAGTCCCAGCCTGTGTGGACACTCTGCCCATTGTCGGCGATCTCGATCCGCACTGTGGCGGCCAGCGGCAGGATCCAGCCCGCCATGAGGGCGTCCAGGAACGGCATGCAGCGCTTGACGGTCAACGCGTTGTCGGTGGTGGAGAGGTGGCTCTTGTCCACCGGCGCGAGGCGCCGGAACCAGTCCGGCAAGGCCTCGCGCGCCGGTACCGGCGGGGCAATCACACCCAGATCCTCAGGGGCGCAAAAGAATTCGATGCAGGGCTCGGTGGACGGGGTCATGGGCGGCGCTCCTTCAGTCGCTGCTGTTGCTGCTGGAGTTCGACGAGCTGTTGGATGAGCTGTT
>JBIIQD010000274.1:0-4402 GCA_044342265.1 Hydrogenophaga sp.
GTGGCTCTGCTCCAGGGCGATGAAAGAGGCAAGCAGCTCTGGCGGCAGGTTGTCCACGCAGTAGTAGCCCAGGTCTTCCAGAGCGGTCAGGGCAATTGACTTGCCGGAGCCCGACATGCCGGTGATCAGCACCAGCTCGATCGGCTCAGCGGAATCGACGGTCATGGCGCTGGTACTCATGCGGTCAACAGCTCGCGAGCGTGAGCCAAAGAGACTTCCGAACGTTCATTGCCACCGAGCATCCTAGCTAGTTCGCGCACCCGGTCTTCCTGCTCGATGGCGGTCACTGTGCTGTGGGTGGAGGCCCCGCTCTGGCGTTTGCTCACCAGCAGGTGATGATCCCCGCAGGCCGCGACCTGGGGCAGGTGGGTGACCGCCAGCACCTGGCGATCATGGCCCAGCTGACGCAGCAACTGCCCCACGGTGTGGGCCACGGCCCCACCAATGCCGGCATCCACCTCGTCAAAGATCAGGGTGGGAGCCTGTCCAAGGCGGCTGGTGACCACCGAAATCGCCAACGCGATGCGCGACAACTCGCCGCCGGAAGCTACCTTGCCCACCGGTTTGGGACTGACCCCAGCGTGCCCAGCCACCAGAAACTCAACCTGTTCCCAGCCATGCGCCTGGGGTTCCTCAAGTGTGTGCAGCGCCACCTCGAAACGGCCGCCCTGCATGCCCAGGGTCTGCATCGCGTCGGTAACCGCGTTGGCCAGCCGAGGGGCCGCCTGCCGGCGCTGTTGGCCCAGGCGTTTGATTTCTTTGTCGAAGGCCTTCCACGCCAGTTTTTCGGTGGCTACGAGCTTGTCCAGATCCAGCGCCTGATCGATGCTTTCGAGCTCTTTCTTCCAGCCGGCGAGCAGTTCAGCCAATTCTTCTGGCGGCCGACGATAGCGGCGCGCCAGCGAAAGCCACTGTGACAGGCGCTGGTCCAGCGCCTCCAGACCCGAGGGATCGATGTCGGTGTGGCGGGCATACTGGTGCAGGCTGTGCACAGTGTCCTGGACCTGGGCGAGCGCCGCCTGCAATGCCTCGACCGGTCCGACAAATGCGGGCTCCAGGTGGGCCTGGGATTGCAGTGTGGCCAGTGCGCGGTGGATCAAAGACGCTGCGCTGGCGTCGTCGTCCAGCGCTTGGGCGGCTGCTCGTGCCGCATCCTGCAAGCCTTGGGCGTTCGCCAGGCGGCTGTGCTGGATGTTCAGTGCTTCCCATTCGCCAGTCAGTGGCTGCAGCTTGTCCAGTTCGCCGATCTGCCAGGATAGCCGCTCGCTGTCCTGGTGAAGCGAAACCTGTCGTTCTTGGGCACTCTCCAACGCTTTGCGGCTTTGTCGCCACTGGCCCCAAAGGCCAAGGGCTGGACCAGTGTCCACCCCCGCGTAGGCGTCCAGCAAATCGCGCACTGCGTCTGCTCGCGTCAGGCTTTGCCAGGCGTGCTGCCCGTGGATGTCGACCAGATGGTCAGCCAATCCCTTGAGCTGGGCCATGGTGGCGGCGCTGCCGTTGATCCAGCCTCGGCTGCGGCCGTCGGTGTCCACCGTTCGACGCAGCAGCAGGTTGCCTTCTTCACCCTGCAACCCCTGTTCTTCGAGCCAGCGAACGAGCCCGCTTGGCGTATCGAACTCGGCCGCGATTTCGCATCGGGCTGCACCTTCCCGAACCACGCCACTGTCGGCGCGCGCACCCAACGCCAGCTGCAACGCGTCGATCAGGATTGACTTGCCAGCGCCGGTCTCGCCCGTGAGCACATTGAAGCCCTGGTCCAGTTCAAGGTCCAGCGATGAAACGATGACGAAGTCACGCAAAACGATGCGTCGAAGGCTCATGGGAAGGTTGGCACTGTCAAGACTGTCGGAAGCGACAGCCGTATTCTGACCGCTCTTACGCGCCTTCGTTCCAGTGCAGCTTCTTGCGCAGGGTGTCGAAGTAGCTCCAGCCGGCGGGATGCAGCAGACGCAGGGTGTACTCGGAGCGCCGAACGACGATGCGGTCGCCGTGCAACAGGCTGGTGAGAGATTGCATATCGAAGTTGGCGCTGGCGTCTTTGCCCGAGACGATCTCGACCGCCACCTCGCTGTGTAAAGGCAGCACGATGGGTCGGTTCGAGAGTGTGTGCGGCGCAATCGGCACCATGATCACGCCTCCGACCGCCGGGTGCAGCAGTGGGCCGCCCGCGGACAGCGCGTAAGCGGTGGACCCGGTGGACGAGGCGATGATCAGGCCATCGGCGCGCTGGTTCGCTACAAAGTGCCCATCGACCTCGACCCGAAGCTCAATCATGCTGGCCACGCCCCCCCGGTTGACCACCACGTCGTTCAAAGCTGTCGCTTCGAACACACAACGACCATCGCGCCAGACGCTGGCAGCCAGCAAGGCGCGCGGGTCTTCCTCGTACTCGCCCCTCAGGATCGACCTGAGATTTGCGCGGTAGTTGTCAAAAGGAATGTCAGTGATGAAGCCCAGGCGCCCCTGGTTGATGCCCACCAAAGGCACACCATAACGCGCCAGCTGCCTGCCGATGCCCAGCATCGTGCCGTCGCCGCCCAGCACCAAGGCCAGGTCGATGGTCTTGCCCATCGAAGGGACGTCCAGGGCGGGGTATTGCAGCAAGCCTGTATTGAGCGCGGTCTCGCGTTCCAGCGACACATCGCAGCCTTCGGCGTGCAGGAATTCGGCCAGTTCCTCCACCACGTCGCGCGAGCCGGGCGCCTGGTACTTCCCCACGATAGCGACATGGGCGAAACGCAACGGCTTGCTGGCCAGTGAAGCGGCAGGGCTGCGGACGTCGGAAGGGGTCATGAACAAATTACAACATAGCGCTCCTCTATCACCTGCTGTCAGAAACCCTTGAGTTTTCCTGGCCTGTTGGCGTCGCCTGCAGCGCCCAGCGTCCGTAGAATGGACCCATGCTGGACGACCGCGCCAAACTGCTGCTCAAGTCGCTTGTGGAGCGATACATCGCCGATGGGCAGCCCGTGGGCTCGCGCACACTGGCCAAAGCCGCGGGTATGGATCTTTCGCCAGCCACCATCCGCAATGTGATGAGCGACCTTGAAGAGCTGGGCCTGATCGCCAGCCCTCACACTTCTGCCGGTCGTATTCCTACCGCGCGCGGATACCGTCTGTTTGTCGACACCATGTTGACGGTCCGCCGGGAGGAGCTGGTCGGCACCGACAACCTGGGCATGGGCGTGATCGAGGCCGGCGCGCAGCCCCAGCGCGTCATCAGCCATGCTGCGCAAATGCTGTCGAGCTTGTCGCAGTATGTGGGTGTGGTGATGGCGCCTAGGCGCGCCTCGGTGTTCCGCCACATCGAGTTTCTCAGCCTGTCGGACCGGCGCGTGCTGGTCATTCTGGTGTCGCCAGACGGCGACGTGCAAAACCGCATCATCCACACCCAGAGCAATTTCACTCAGTCGCAACTGCTTGAAGCGTCCAACTTCCTCAACGCCCACTACGCCGGACTCACGATGGAGGAGGTGCGGGCCCGCTTGCGCAACGAAGTTGAGGCGTTGCGGGGAGAAATCGCTCTGCTGATGCAGGCCGCCGTGGACATTGGATCCGACATTAATGACGCGCCTCGGGAGAACGTGGTGGTGTCTGGCGAGCGCAACCTGCTGTCGGTCAGCGAGCTCTCCAGCGACATGGGGCAGCTGCGCCAGCTGTTTGACCTGTTTGAGCAGAAAACGCAACTCATTCGCCTGCTCGATGTGTCGTCGCAGGCCGACGGTGTCCGTATTTACATTGGCGGCGAAAGCCAGGTGGTGCCCTTTCAAGACCTGTCGGTCGTCACGGCGCCTTACGAAGTCGATGGTCAGGTGGTGGGCACGCTGGGCGTGATCGGCCCGCAGCGCATGTCCTATGAACGCATGATCCAGATCGTCGACGTGACGGCCAAGCTGGTGGGCAATGCGCTGAGCCACAACAAGTGATGGCCGGAGGCCGCGCCTACAATGCGGGCCTTGTCGGGCCGTTAGCTCAGTTGGTTAGAGCAGAGGACTCATAATCCTTTGGTCGTTGGTTCAAGTCCAACACGGCCTACCAGCCATTCATTGACTGGATTGAATAGCCTGCTATCTTTTTTGATAGCAGGCTTTTTCATTTCTACCGTCGTACCAGTTTGATACCAGTTTTGTAGAAGTTGCAGGGGTGTTGGGTGTTTGCATCAGTTAAGACACGGACTCGCCAACCCGGGGTTCAATCGCTCGGCTTGAACCGCCTCGGCCCCATCTTTTTGTTCTTGATCAGCGCGCTGTGCGCGGGCAGAGGGGAGGGCGGAAGGTGATCGCAGCGGCTCGAACGCCGCGCCAGTCGCTGCGCTTGGTGTCACGCCGTCCGCAGAGCCGCCGCTGCTCATTTCATGCGGTCGCCTGCGCTTCGCTGGTCGCCCGAAGAGGTTTGGGCAGCG
>JBIIQD010000275.1:0-4398 GCA_044342265.1 Hydrogenophaga sp.
AGTCCGAACGGTTGGACTGCCTGTATGGCTTCCAGGACGTTTGATGCGCGGATGCCACCTGCCAGGAAGACAGGGCGATCGACCTGCCGACGGATCTCCCGGCTGACCTCCCAGTTATGGACTCGCCCTGTGCCACCCAGCTCTTTGACCTCCAGCGTGGGGTTGCCAGAGTCAAGAAGAAGTGCATCGACAAGCCCCGCCACAGCTCTGGCCTCGTCAAGCGACTGGACCCCCATTACGTGAATGACTTGAACGAGTTTCACTCCCGGAAGCTCACGGCGCAGCTTCTGGAGTTCAGCCGGGTGTACTGAGTCGACCAGCTGAATCGTCGAGGTCTGACACACGGCATGCTGCTGCACGATTGCGTCCGCCTCTCGCCGAGACGTTAGCAAGAACGTCGCGACAGGCGGAGGAACTGACTTAACGATCTCAGCAATCAGCTCGTCAGCGATGACACCAGGCCCACTGGGCATGTGTGAAACGAGACCGATCGCGGATGCGCCCATATGGACTGCAAGTCGCGCCTCCTCAACGCTAGAGATGCAGCAGATCTTGACTCGTGGCGCGGCAAACATAGTTTCCTCGTGCGGGATGAGCATCGGGGCCAGTCAGGCTGAGCAACGTCTCACACCCTGTCCGGTCACAGCGATTAGCGCTTCCGTGCTGACCAGAGTCGGCGAAACCTCCGCCAGCGGCACCAACACGAACGCCCTCTCCCACATCCGGGGGTGCGGCACGGTCAGCTCAGGTGAGTCAATGCGCGCGCTGCCGTAGAGCAGCAAGTCAAGGTCCAGCGTGCGCGGTGCGTTGCGGTAAGGGCGTTCGCGGCCCTGGACAGTTTCAATCGCCTGCAGGGCGGCCAGCAGCGCCGGCGCGGTCAGGGTGGTGGCCACTTCGGCCACGGCGTTGAAGTAATCCGGACCGCTGGAGTCGATGGGGACGGTGCGGTATAGGCTGGACGCCTGGACGAGGCGAAGACCGGGCGTGCGACCCAGCGTCTGCAGCGCATCGCGCAAGGTCTGCGCGGCGTCGCCCAGGTTCGCGCCCAGCGCCACATGGGCCGTGACCTCGGGGCGCCCGTTGTCACTCATTGTGGTTGCGGATATGCGCTTTTCAGTCGGCCGCCGGGCCAGGCGGTGCACCTTCGCCGCTGCCGGAAGACGGTTTGCGGCGACGGCGACGGCGCTTGCGGGCAGGGGCGCTGCCATCGGTCGTGCCTTCGCCACCCTGTGGATGGGTCCGCCCCTCGTCATCGCTCTCGTCGTCTGGCTCACGGACGCCGGTGTCCGATGGTTCTTCGCGACGGCGAAAGCGCGGGTCATCGTCGGGCCTCTGACCATCCAGCGCGCCGGGGTGGTCGGCGTCGCCTCTTTTCACGCGCCGTGCCCGCCCCGGACCACCGGCGCCCTTGGGCTGTCCGGCTTTGCGCTGCGCATCGATCATGTCTTCGCGGTGGTCGTCATCGGCGATGCTGAAGGTTTCCCACCAGTGCGCCAGCTCTTCGTCGACCTCGCCGGTCTGCGCACGCAGGCGCAGGAAGTCAAAACCGGCGCGAAAGCGCGGCTGCTCGGTCAGGCTGTGCGGGCCTGTGCCCACGCGTTTGTCGAAACGTGGCTGCATCAGCCAGATCTCGCGCATGTCGGCGCCGAGCTTGCCGCGGCCCGACACATCGCCGATGCGAGCGTCGAAGACCTCGTCCACCGCATCCTGCAGCGCAGCGAACGGCGTGGGCGGCCGCTGGTTGCCTCGCGGCGTTAGGCGCCGCTCCCAGCCCTGGCGCACATCGGCCCAGAGCACACAGGCGAGCAGGAAGCTCGGCGCGACCGGCTTGCCTTCGCCAACGCGGCGGTCAGTGTCCTGCAGCGCCAGCTTCACGAAGTCGTCGCCCGCCCTCTCGACCACCAGGTCCAGCAGCGGGTAGATGCCTTTGGCGAGCCCGTTGGCCTTGAGCGCTTCGACGCTCGCCAGGGCATGGCCGGTCTGCAGCAGCTTGAGCATTTCGTCAAACAAACGGCTCTGCGGCACGTCCTGCAGCAGCACCAGGGAGGGCACCAGAGGCTCGCGCGTTTTGGTGTCGAGCTTGAAGCCCAGGCCGTTGAGCTTGGCGGCGAATCGCACAGCGCGGATGATGCGCACCGGGTCTTCGCGGTATCGCGTGGGCGCATCGCCGATCATGCGCAATGTGAGCTTTTTGGCGTCGCGAATGCCGTGGTGGAAATCGACGACGATCTGCGAGACCGGGTCGTAATACATCGCGTTGATGGAGAAATCGCGCCGCGCAGCGTCCTGCTCGATCGGGCCCCAGACGTTGTCGCGCAGCACGCGGCCGCTGGCGTCCACGGCGTGCTTCATGCCGGAGAGTTCGCCCTTGCTGGTGCGCTCGTTGCCGCTGACCTGTTCGGCGTCGGCACTGTCGAGGTAGGCGCGGAAAGTGGAGACCTCGATCACCTCGTTATCGCGGCCCCGGCCGTAAACGACATGCACGATGCGAAAGCGCCGACCGATGATGAAGGCGCGGCGAAACAGGCCCTTGACCTGTTCGGGCGTGGCGCTGGTGGCGACGTCGAAATCCTTGGGGCGCAAACCCAGCAGCAAATCGCGCACCGCGCCGCCGACGATAAAAGCGTCGTATCCCGCCTGCTTGAGCGTGTGCACCACGTCCAGGGCGCGCTGGTCGACCAGCTTGGGATCGATGCCGTGCACGGAGGCCGTCACATCTTCACGCTTGCCGAACTTGGCCCCTTTGGCGCTCTTGCCGCTGGCTTTTCCCAGCAGGCGGTCAATGAATTTTTTGATCATTCGAATAGGTTCAGGATGCGCCAGCCACGCTCTGTGGCAATCGCGCTGAGACGGGGGTCCGGGTTGGTGGCCACCGGCTCTGTGACTCTCTCCAGCAGCGGGAGGTCGTTGATCGAGTCGCTGTAGAAGCTGCTGTGCGTGACGTCGGACCAGTTTAGGCCGCGCGCCGACAACCATTGTTCCACACGCACCACCTTGCCCTCGCGAAACGTCGGCGTGCCCCGGATGTCGCCAGTGACCTCGCCCAGCGCGTCCCGTTCCAGATCAATCGCCAGCAACTCGCGCACACCAAACGCTTGCGCGATCGGGCGGGTCACGAATTCGTTGGTGGCGGTGACGATGATGACCTGATCGCCCGCCTCTTGATGGCGGCGCACCAGCTCAAGGGCTGCAGGCCGGATGGCAGGACGGATCACCTGCTCCATGTACCGTTCGTGCGCCTGGGCCGCGCGCTGCTGGCCCTGTTCGCGCAGGGGGCCGGTGGCAAAGCGGGTGTACGCAGCGATGTCCAGCGTGCCCGCTTTGTACTGTTCGTAAAAAGCATCGTTGGCGCGGGTGTGGCTCTCAGCGTCGCGCCAACCCAGGCTGACGACAAACTGGCCCCAAGAGTAGTCGGAGTCGATCGGGATGAGGGTGTGGTCCAGGTCAAACAGTGCGAGGCGCATGGGGTTTCATTCGTTGTCCAGCATGGACTTGATCAAGGGAATCGTGATCGTGCGTTGGGTGCGCAGGGCGTAGGCATCGAGCTGATCGAGCAGCATCATCAGGCTGGAGAGATCGCGCGAAAAGCGTTTGAGCATGAAATCCATCACCTCGTCGCCCAGGAACACGCCGCGCTCATCGGCCGCACGGCGCAGCACCGCACGGCGCTCGGTCTCGCCCAGTGCCTTGAGATGAAACACGTGGCCCCAACCCAACCGGGTGCGCAGGTCTTCGCGCAGCTGCAGGTCTGCTGGCGGGCGGTCCGCCGCCGCCAGCACCCAGCGGGCTGTGCCATGAGGCGGGGTCTGGGCGTTGACAAACCAGTTGAAAGCCGAGGCTTGCTGATCGGCGGTGTAGAGCTGGCAGTCGTCGAGCACCACAACTTCCCAACCTTCGTCGTAATCAGACGGGTGCAGGTTCGCCGCGTCGATCCAGCCGACGCGAGCACCGTGGTCGCGCAGCGCCTCACGCACCGCGCGCAACAAATGGGTCTTGCCGCTGCCACTCTCGCCCCACAAATAGGTTGGCACCGGCGAACGCATCGGGTTGCCGATCCAGAGTTTGAGGTGCTCAAACGCGTCTTCGTTGCCGATCGCCACAAAATTGTCCAGCGACGGCACAGGCGCCAGCCCGATGTCCAGCGCCATCTGCTTCATGGGCGGCTGGCCCTGGCTCATTCGGTGGTGCCCTGCGGCGACGGCGGCACCCGGGGAGCCACTGGCAACGCCGGGGCGTCCGGCGCACCAGGCGTCGACAAGTACAGGTCGCTTGCCAGGTAGCCAGCCTTGGCGCGGCGGATCGCCACCAGCAGCACCGCGCTGGCCGGCAACGCGATCAATACACCGACAAAGCCGAAGAGGTGGCCAAACGCCATCAGCGCGAAGATCACGGCGATCG
>JBIIQD010000276.1:0-4374 GCA_044342265.1 Hydrogenophaga sp.
TCGGTGTTCTCGCCGATCAGCAGGCCATCTCTGTGTACCACCGTGTTGACCGCGCCGATGATCTGCGCCGAGGGCGCGAGGTGGTCCAGGTGCTCGATCACCGTCACCTTGTGCGGCAGCGAGCAGTTGAAGCCGGCCCAGCCCATGGCGCGGGCACCGCGCACGGCGTCGGCGAGTCTCACTGGCGGCACCTCGCAGTTGATGTAGCGCCAGGCCAGCCCGTGGTGCCGGTAGGCGGCCTCGATCATGGCGACCGTCGGGTTCTCGGCGGCGGGCTGAGCGAATGAGCCGGTGAGGGTGTGGAGGAAGTTCATGGCAGTTCCAGCAGAGTCGGGATCCCATGAAAACAAAAAAGCCGGTCTTGGGCAAGACCGGCTTCCGGGTGCATGGCCTGCAGAAGGCCGAAGATTCAGCTCACTTGCGCGCTGCGGCGACGGCGGCCTGGGTTTCCTTCCACAGTGCATCGCCCACATTGGCCGCGATGCTGGCGTTGATCGCGCCCAGCTTCTCGCGCATGCGGTTGGCTTCTGCGGCTGAGAGTTCGGTGACTTGCATGCCCTTGGCCTTGAGGTCGCCCAGGGCCTTGGCGGCTTCGGCACGGGTATCCTGGCGCTCGAAGTCGCGGCTCTTCAGCGCTGCGTCGGACAGCACCTTCTGCTCATCCTTGGACAGACTGTCCCACCACTTCTTGCTCACCGTCACGATCCAGGGGCTGTAGACGTGGTTGGTGACGGTCAGGTACTTCTGCACCTCGTAAAACTTGCTGGAGAGGATGGTGTTGTAGGGGTTCTCCTGTCCGTCAACCGTTTTGGTCTCCAGCGCAGTGAACAGCTCGGAGAACGGCAGCGGGACGGCGTTGGCCCCCAGGGTCCTGAAGCTGTTGAGGAACACATCGTTCTGCATCACGCGCAGCTTGATCCCGTTCAGGTCTTCCAGCTTGGCCACGGGCTGCTTGTTGTTGGTGAGGTTGCGGAAACCGTTCTCCCAGTACACGAGGCCGACAAGACCCTTTTCCTGCAGCTTGTCCATCACCTTCTGACCCACCGGGCCGTCGAGCACGGTGTCGGCTTCTTTGGCGTTGTTGAACAGGAAGGGGGTGTCCCAGATCGCCATTTCCTTGGTGATGCCCACCAGGGTGGCGGTGGAGCCGACCATCATTTCCTGCGCGCCGCCAATCAGGGCCTGCTGCATCTGAACGTCGGAGCCGAGCGCGGCGGCGCCGATGGCGCGCACCCTCATCTTGCCGCCCGACGCCTTCTCGACTTCTTCGGCAAACATCTTGACGGCGCGGCCCTGGTTGGAGACTTCGTTCAGGCCATAGCCAAATCGGATCAGGCGTGGCTTGATGTCTTGAGCGAAGCTGGCGAAGGGGGCGGCGAAGGCGGCCGCTGCGGTAGCGGCGATGAGTGTGCGGCGGAACAATGACATGTCAGTCTCCTGGGGTTGGGGTGAAAACGGAACGGGTTGAAAAAGCAAACAACAATCAGCGCATCCACGCCACGGGGGCGGTGACGATCTGCGGGAACAACACGAACAGGGCCAGCACCAGCACATAGCTGATGAGGAAGGGGTTGACGCCTTTGATGACCTGGTGCATGGGCAGTCGGCCCACGCCGGCCACCACGTTGAGCACGGTGCCCACGGGCGGTGTGATCAGCCCGATGGCGCCGTTGAGGATGAACATCAGGCCGAAATACACCGGGTCGATGCCGGCCTTGACGGCGATGGGCAGCATCACCGGCGCGAAGATCAGGATGGTGGGCGTGAGGTCCAGCGCGGTGCCGATCAGCACCAGCACCACCATCATCACGGCCATGAGCAGGCGCGGGTTGTCCACCAGCGGCCCGAGCCAGCCGCCGAGCACGCCCGGCAGATCGGCCAGCGTGATCATGTAGCTGGCCACCTGGGCCCCGGCGCAGAGGAACATCACCACCGCCGTGGTCTTGGCAGCCCGCACCAGCACGCCGTGCAGCTGGCTGACCTTCATCTCGCGGTGGATGAACAGCGAGACCACGAGCGCGTAGAAGGCGGCCACCACGGCGGCTTCGGTGGGCGTGAACACGCCGGTCTTCATTCCGCCGATGATGATCAGCGGCATCAGCAGCGCCCAGACCGCCCTGCCCGTGGCGCGCAGGCGGCCACTCATGGGTACGGGCGCGTTGTCCTTCAGGTCCATGCCCTTGAGCACGATCTTCCAGGTGACGATGAGCGCGGCGCCCATCATCAGGCCGGGGACGATGCCCGAGAGGAACAGCGCCGAGATGGACGTGTTGGTGGTGACGCCGTAGATGATGAACGGCATGGACGGCGGGATGATGGGCGCGATGATGCCGCCCGAGGCGATCAGCCCGGCCGAGCGGTGCATCGGGTAGCCGTGCTCGCGCATCATCGGCAGCAGGATGGTGGCCAGAGCCGCCGTGTCGGCCAGCGCGGAGCCGCTCATGCTGGCCATGAGGACCGCCGCGCCGATGGCCACGAAGCCGAGGCCGCCACGGATGTGGCCGACCCAGGTTTGCGCCATTTCGATGATGCGCCGGCTGATGCCGCCGCTGTTCATCAGCTCGCCGGCCAGGATGAAGAAGGGCACGGCCAACAGCGGGAAGCTGTCCACCCCGGCCACCATGTTCTGCGCCAGCAGTTGCGTGTCCCAGAAGTCCATCACCCAGGCCATCGCGGCGCCGGTGAGCAACAAGGCAAACGCCATGTTCATGCCGATGCCCATGAGCACCAGCATGCCGAGAACGAAGACGACGAAGACTTGGGCTTCGAGACTCATCGCTTCACTCCATGTCCGCACCGTGGCCGAGGTCCAGCGGCTTGGCGGTCACGATTTCCCACACCACCATCGCACCGATGGCGATGGCGCACAGCAGTGCCGGCAGCGGCAACATGGCGGCCGGCACCTTGAGCACCACCGAATGGCTGTCCAAGCCCACCACCACCTGCTGCCAGGCGCCCCGCCCGAGCAGCACGCAGGCCAGCAGCACCAGCAACCGGATCAGCAGCGTGGCCGCCTTGAAGGCAAGCGGACGCTTGCGCAGCAGACCCACCAGGCTGGTGAAGGCCATGTGCTCGCCCGCCGGGTAGGCCGCGGCAGCGCCCAGAAACACCATCCAGACGAACAGCAGGCGCGAGAGCTCTTCGCTGGCGGCGATGCCACTGCCGAAGCCGTAGCGCAGCACCACGTTGAGAAACACGGAACAGGCCATCACGGCCAGGCAGACAGCCATCAGCGTCTGGGCCACGCGCTGCACGGGGTGCGGGCGGGCATTGTCTGGGGCGTTCATGCGGCCTCCGGGGTCTGGGGGAAAGGGTTGGCGGCAACGGCCCAGGCAGTCACTTGGTCCAGCAGCTGCGACAGAGGTTCGGCCGCGTCGACGCGCAGCACCCCGGGCTCGCCCACCGGGGACTCCAGCGTGGCGAACTGACTGTCCACCAGCTTTGTGTTGAAGAAATGCCCGGGTCGGGCAGCCACCCGCCGGAGGGCCTGCTCGGGCGCGATCTCCAGGAACACAAAGCGCAGACCAGGGGAGGCGGCGCGCAACTGGTCGCGGTAGGCACGGCGCAAGGCCGAACAGGTGAGCACCATGCCGCCCGGGCGCCGGGCCAGAAGCCACCCCAGGCCGACCAGCCAGCCTGCGCGGTCATCGTCGGTCAACGGCGTTCCTTGCTGCATCTTCAACCGGTTGCCTTCGCTGTGGTGGTCGTCGCCTTCGATCAGTTCGAAGCCCAGGCGATGCGCCAGCCCCGCACCCAGGCTGGACTTGCCGCAACCGGCCACGCCCATCACCACCAGCGATGCATTCTGAACTGCGTTCATTTCTAAGATAGCGCTATCTTTGGTCGAAAGAAAAAACGGCCTGTGACCAGGCCGGATGTGGAGCAGATCGGGTTTCCGAGGGGATCTAAGCCTTTAGGATAGCGCTATCTTAAGGCTATCATGCGGGGCCGACACCCGGACAAACCCTGTGCCATCCACGCCTGCCCCCCCTTCCCGCCCCCGCGCCACCGGCCGTGTGACCCTGGCCGATGTCGCGGCGCTGGCCGGCGTGAGTCCGATCACCGTCTCGCGCGCCCTGCGTGGCGAGCGCACCGTGGATCCGTTGCTCGCGTCACGGGTCAGGGAGGCGGCACAGCAGCTGCGTTACGTGCCCGACCCGGCGGCGCGCGCTCTGGCTTCGCGCCACAGCTCGCACGTCGCGGTGCTGATTCCGATGTTGTCCAACGCCCTGTTTGTCGACCTGCTGGAAGCAGTGCAGCGGACGCTGCGCCCCACCGGCTACCAGACGCTGATCGGCATCACCCACTACAGCCCCGATGAAGAAGAGCAGTTGTTGCGCGAACAGCTGCAGCACCGGCCAGCGGGCCTGCTGG
>JBIIQD010000277.1:0-4364 GCA_044342265.1 Hydrogenophaga sp.
GCGTCGATGGGTTATTGCGGTTGCCCAACCATAGAGCACCTGCGCGCCAAAGCCGAATTCGTCGAGATCACTTCTGCGGGTATCCGCGAAAGCCACGTGCACGACGTGCAGATCACCAAGGAAGCGCCGAACTACCGGGCGGACTGACAAAGCGTGACACCGGATTTGCATCGATGGCAAGTAAGGGCGCTGTATGCGCTGTCAGCCCTGTTCGGGGGCATGCTTGTTTATGGCCTGCTGACCGGCGAAACTCCCGGACGCTTCCCATTCAGCCGGATGGAGGAGTCACGCCAGTACTGGCAATCCCTGTCGCTACTGTTCATGTTGTGTGTCGTTTGCCTGCTGGGCGGGCGCTGGATGGCACGCCGCTAAGCCCGTTTTCAACACATCGCAAGACGCAGCGTCAGACAGACTCATCCTTGATTCGGTTCTTAGGTAACCGGCCCGGGTTCATCGCGCTGAACGGTTGCCAATCGAGCGAATGATTTGGCCAGTTCGAGGGCCATCATCACCAATGCTGCTTTGGACAACACACAGGCGGTGTTGTTGCCGCTGCGGCCCATCGCGGCAGTGATCGTGGAGTGACGATCGTGCCCTTCCATGACTTCAGATAGGGCAAGGGTCCGTGGGCAGCGCACATTCGCCTTGCAGATTTGCCTCAGTAGCAAAGGTTTCGGTCAAGCTGCAGGCGGTTCACCTGACCGGATGCGGTGGCTAGAGCCATTTGCGACTGGAGCAGAACACACCTGTAGCGATCCCGTTGTCCGGTATCGGCGCTGGCACAACTGCCTTTGCTGTGGCTTTACCTAAAGCAGCCGGGCGTTTTCGGCGTGATCATGGGCACAGGCGCAGACCAGAGCAGTTTTAGATCGCATGGGAGAGGCGAGTCTGCGACGGTTGCTGGCAGGCAGCCTGCTGTTGAAAGACATCGCCAGGACGCCGCAGGCATTTTCGGCCCGAGGGGTCGCCAGCGAAATCCTCTCGCCCAGCGCTCTCTAACTTAAACAGCGAAGGCTTTCACGCGAGTTGGAACCAGGCCGACTTGGTTTGCATGTAGGACATCAGGCTGTCCTTGTGCTTGTCGCGCGAGTTGCCGCTTTGCTTGTAGCCGCCAAACGGCTGCGTCATGTCGCCATCGCCGAAGCAGTTGACCCAGATTACGCCAGCCTGCAGCGCGCCCACCATGCGGTGCGCGGTCTTGAGGTCGGCGGTCCAGACGGAAGCGGCCAGGCCGTAGACGCTGTCGTTGGCCAGGGCAACGGCTTCGGCTTCACTGTCGAAGCTCTGAACCGAGGCCACGGGTCCGAAGGTCTCTTCTTGCACGATGGACATGTCCTGCCTAGCGCCAGTGAACAGCATGGGCGCGACGTAAGCGCCAACCTCTGAAGGTGCAGCGCTTGTGCCACCACCCAGCGCGATGTGGGCGCCTTGTTGCTGCGCCAGCGCCACGCGTTTCAACACGTTTTGCTTCTGGACGAGGCCGACCAGCGGGCCCATCGTGGTAGCCGGGTCCAGTGGGTCACCCAGGCGGTACAGGGCTTCGGTGCGCGCCACAAATCGCTCGACAAAGCGGTCGTGCAGGCTGCGGTGCACCAGCAGGCGAGAGCCGGCGTTGCAGACCTGGCCCGCGTTGTCGTAGATGCCTCCGATGGCACGGTCGATCGCGGCGTCGAGGTCGTAGAGATCAGGCAGGAAGATCTGTGGGCTCTTGCCGCCGGTCTCCAGAGCCACCCGCTTCATGTTGCTCTGGCCTGCGTAACCCATCAACAGCTTGCCCACGGCGGTGGAGCCGGTGAAGGTGATCTTCTGCACGTCTGGGTGCAAGGCCAGCGCTTTGCCCGCCTCGGCGCCCAGCCCGTTCACGACATTGAACACGCCTGGCGGGCCTCCCGCTTCGACAAACAGCCGGGCCAGCTGCAGGCAGGTCAGTGGCGCCTGCTCGGCCGGCTTGAGCACCGCGCAGTTGCCAGCCCCCAGGATGGGCGCGAGCTTCCACACCGCCATTAGCATGGGATAGTTCCAGGGCGTGATCGCCCCCACCACGCCCAGCGGTTCGTGGGTGATCAGGTGCAGGGCGGAGGCATCGGTCGCGGTGACGGCACCCTCGATTTTGTCGATGCACTCGGCGAAGTAGCGAATGGTCTTGAGCACCTCGGGCAAGTCGATGTTGAGCACATCCGAAACCGGCTTGCCCATGTCCAGCGACTCCAGCACCGCCAGTCTTGTAGAGTGCTGTTCGATCAGGTCGGCCCACTTCAGCAGCACAGCCATGCGCGCCCTGGGCGCTTGTTTGGCCCAGCGACCGTCCTGCCAGGCGTCCATGCAAGAAGTCACTGCGCGGTCGATGTCGGAGGCCTGGCCTTGAGCCATGACGGCGATGACCTGACCGTCGCGCGGACTCACGCAGACGAAGCTCTCACCGCCGAGGGCGGGCACGAAACGGCCATCGATGAAAAGGCCGGTGTCGATATGCAGCGAAGAGGCCAGGGCTTCCCATGCCTGGCGGGTGCTTGGTGTGCTCATGGTGTGGCTGCTCTACTCCGCGACCAGTTCGCTCGGGTAGCCGGGTGCACGCAGTTCCAGGTCGCAGGCTTTTTCGATCATTCGCACCACCTCGGGCGACTGGGCGTTGCCGCCCATCAGGCCACGCGCGCGGCGGAAGATCTGCTGTGCCATGCTGCCCAGTTCCAGCGGCACACCGAGTTTCTCCGCGATGCCGTTGACCAGCCCCAGGTCCTTGCAGGCCAGGTCCATGGTGAATTTGACGTTGTAGCTGCCCGAGAGCACCAACTTGGATTCGGTCTCGTGCACGAAGCTGTTGCCCGAGCTGGCGCGGATGGCTCGGTAGGTGGCGTCCGGGTCGACGCCGTACTTGGCCGGCAGCATCATCGCTTCACCAGCGGCGATCAGGTGGATGAAGGCCAGCATGTTGGTCACGACCTTGACCACCGACGCATTGCCCATCTTGCCCATATAGATGATCTCGCCGCCCATGGTGCCAAGGATGTCTTCGACGCCTTTGAAGGTGGCTTCGTCGCCGCCGACCAGCACCGTGATCTCGCCCGAGTTGGCCAGGTGCACGCCACCGGTGACCGGGCATTCGAGCACATGGATGCCCTTGGCCCGGGCCACTTCGGATAACCGCAGCAGGTCTTCCATGTCGGTGGTGCTCATCTCGATCCAGGTGCCGCCCGGCTTGAGGTTCTCGAACACGCCGCCTGGGCCTTCGACGACCTGGCGCGATACCGCCGGTGAAGGCAGCACGGTGATGACCACGTCTGCGCCCTGGCAGGCCTCGGCCGCGCTGTTGGTCCATTGCGCGCCTGCCGCCAGCAAGCGCTTGGCCAGGTCCTTGTTCAGATCGGTGACCCGCACCGGGTAGCCTGCCTTGACCAGGCTGTTGCACAGCCCTTCACCGAGGCTGCCGAGACCGATAAAGCCAATCGTTTTCTTGTTGTTCATAGTTTTGGTTTCTTGATGGAGAAGGCTGTGCACGAGACCTGAGATGTTCAAAACAGACCAGAGATTTTGCCGTCGTCGTCGATGTCAATGCGCATGGAGGCAGGCTCTTTGGGCAGTCCTGGCATGGTCATGATGTCACCGCAGACCATGACGACGAACTCGGCGCCAGCGGCCAGCCGCACTTCGCGGATGTTCACCATGTGTCCGGACGGTGCACCGCGCAGTTTGGGATCGGTCGAAAAGGAGTATTGTGTCTTGGCGACGCAGACAGGGTAGTGCCCGTAGCCATCAGCTTGCAGCTTTTGGATCTTGGTGCTCACCGCGGAGTCGGCCGTGATGTCCGAAGCGCCGTACACGCGGGTCGCGATGGCCTTCATCTTGTCCCACAAGGTGTCTCTATCTTCGTAAACATATCGCATGGTCGCGGTGCCGCTTTCGGCCAGCTTGACCACGATGTGGGCGAGTTCCTCCGCCCCCGCCGAGCCATCGGCCCAGTGCCGTGCCACCACCACCGGGACACCCTGGCGGTCCATATGCTTGCGCAGCAGGTCCAGTTCTTCCGGGGTGTCGGAAGTGAAATGGTTGATCGAGACCACGCAGGGCAGGCCGTAGCGGTGGCGCACGTTGTCCACGTGGCGCTCGAGGTTGGCAATGCCTTTGTCGAGCGCCACCAGATTGGGCGCGTTGAGGTCCTTGGCTTCTACGCCTCCATGGTGTTTGAGCGCGCGCAGGGTGGCCACCACCACGGCGACATCCGGGCGCAAGCCCGACTTGCGGCACTTGATGTCGATGAACTTCTCTGCCCCCAGGTCGGCGCCAAATCCGGCCTCGGTCACGACATACTCGCCCAGCTTGAGCGCGGCCTTGGTGGCTGTGACGGTGTTGCAGCCGTGAGCAATGTT
>JBIIQD010000278.1:0-4359 GCA_044342265.1 Hydrogenophaga sp.
AGGTGGCTGCAGACATCGCGTTGCCACACGATCTGGTCACTCCTGCGCTGTCTCGTTGCATCGGCAAGGACGTGATCGCAGGCATTCGGCCCGAGGCCGTGTCGCTGGTCGGTACCGACGTGGTGCCTGGCCCCATGCAGGCCATCGTCGAAGCCGTGGTTGAAGTGATTGAGCCGACAGGTGCCGACACACTGGCGGTGCTGGACCTCGGCGGGCAGGAATTCACCGTGCGCTTGGAGCCGGACGTCACACTGAACGCCAATGAGCGCGCACGCTTCCTGATCGACCTCCGCAAGGTGGTCTGCTTCGATGCGCAGTCGGAAGTGCTGATTGGTTGAACCCCATGATTCATGAAGAAGCGGATGTTGTCATCGTCGGTTCCGGTGTGGGCGGCGGCAGTGTCGCCCGGCAGCTGTCCGGGTCCCATGCCAAAGTGCTCGTGCTCGAACGTGGCGACTACCTCCCGCGCGAAAGCCAGAACTGGGACCTGGAGGAGGTGTTCGTCAAGGAGCGCTACAAAACGACCGACACCTGGTACGCCGACGGGCGGCCCTTCCGTCCGGGCATGTTTTACTTTGTCGGCGGGCAGACCAAGTTCTACGGAACGGCGATGTTTCGTTTCCGTGAGAAGGACTTTGAAACGGTTCGCCACGAGGAGGGGGCATCCCCCGCCTGGCCATTTCGGTACGACACCCTGGAGCCCTGGTATGGCCTGGCCGAACAGCTGTTTGGCGTACGCGGTGAGTCCGGTGTTGACCCCACCGAGCCCGGCCGCAGTACGCCATACCACCACGCACCGATTCCGCACGAACCCGTTTTACAGGCCATTCATGACCGGCTTGAAGCCTCGGGTCTGAAACCGTTTCCGATGCCCAGCGCCGTGGACATGGGACCTGGGGGTACCTGCCAGCGGTGCCGCAATTGCGATGCCGTGCCCTGCAAGGTGGATGCAAAGGGGGATGCTGAGATCAGGCTGATCCGGCCCGCACTTGCCCATCGCAATGTTGAGCTGCGAACGGGTGTGCAGGTCGAGCGGCTGTTGACCGACGACACGGGTCGTAAGGTGGTCGCGGTCGAGGTCATCGACAACGGCGTTCGCAAGAAGATCAGCGGTGGCTTGTTCGTGTTGAGCGCGGGGGCGATCAACTCGGCCGCCATCCTCCTGCGCTCGGCCAACAAGTCCTACCCCCGTGGTCTGGCGAACAGCAGCGATGTGGTCGGGCGCCACTACATGACGCACAACACCACCGCCTTGATGGCGGTGCATCCGCTCAAGCGCAATCACACGAGCTTCCCCAAGACGCTGGCGGTGCACGACTTCTACTTCGGTGAGCGTGACGGAGACTTCCCCCTGGGCAGTCTCCAGTTGCTGGGCAAGATCCGCGAACCGATGCTGCGTGGACCCTTGGGAACCGTGCCCAAATTGCTCAGGACTTTGCTGGCAGAACACAGCGTGGACTGGTATGCGCAAAGCGAAGACACCCCGCACCCGGACAGTCGCGTGACGGTCCGCCCTGACGGTGCCGTGAATCTCCACTGGTTGCGCACGAACATGAGTGCCCACCGCCGATGGGTGAAGAAGTGCAGGGGCATTCTCAAGGCCACGGGCTATCCCATCGTGCTGGCCAAGGAGTTTGGCACCGAGGTGGTTTCACACCAATGCGGAACCGTGCGGTTCGGCAATAGCCCGGCGTCCTCTGCGCTGGATGCCATGTGCAAGGCCTGGGACCACGACAACCTGTATGTGGTCGATTCCAGTTTTTTCCCCTCCTCGGCGGCGGTCAACCCGGCGCTGACGGTGGCTGCACAGGCCCTGCGCGTGGGCGATCACCTGCGTCAGGAATTCTTTTCATGAGCGGCAAGCGTCCCCTGGCGCTGGTCACTGGCGCACGCCGTGGCATCGGCGCTGCCATTGCGATCGAACTGGGCGCCGGTGGCTTTGATGTGGCCTTCACCGACCGGGAGGCCGAGGGTTCCGAGAGCGTGTTGGCCGCCCTGGTCAACGTGGGTGCGAAGGGCCAGTTTTTCGAATCCGACCTGTCCGCCGTGGAAGGCCACGACGCGCTGGTGTCCCAGGTCACGGCCTGGGGCGGTCCACTGGTGGCCCTGGTCAACAACGCCGGCATCGGTTCACCCAGCCGGGGCGACCTGCTGGATGTCACGCCACAGGCGCTGGACCTGGTGATGGGCGTGAACCTGCGTGGTACCTTCTTCCTGACCCAGGCGGTGGCGCGGCACATGACCTCGGTGGCATCGGAACACCGCCGCGCCATCGTCACCGTGTCGTCCGTGAGCGCTGAGATGGCCTCCATCGAACGCGGCGAATACTGCTTGTCGAAGTCCAGCCTGGCGATGCTGACCAAGCTGTTTGCCCTTCGGCTGGCACCCGACGGCATTGGTGTCTTCGAAGTGCGGCCCGGCGTCATCTGCACCCCCATGACCGAAGGGGTCTCCGCCAAATACGAGCAGCGCATCCGTGACGGACTGGTGCCCATGGGCCGCTGGGGCTACCCGGAGGATGTGGCGCGCGCCGTCTGCTCACTGGCCTCAGGTCAGCTCACGTTTTCAACCGGCAGCGTCCTGACTGTGGACGGTGCCCTGTCCATTCCTCGCCTCTGAACATGGAAAAGTACGACTACATCATCACGGGTGGTGGCTCAGCAGGTTGTGTGCTGGCCAACCGCTTGAGTGCAGATCCGTCCGTGAGTGTCCTGCTCATTGAGGCGGGTGGTTCAGACTGGCATCCGTTCTTTCACTGGCCCGCCGGCTTTGCCAAGATGACCAAAGGCATTGGATCCTGGGGTTGGAACACGGTGCCTCAAAAGCACTTGAAGGATCGGGTGATCCGGTTCACCCAGGCCAAGGTGATCGGTGGCGGTTCATCGATCAACGCCCAGCTTTACACCCGTGGATCAGCGGCAGACTACGACGAATGGGTGCGCGACGCCGGTGCCACCGGGTGGGGCTATGCCGATGTTCTGCCGTACTTCAAACGGTCGGAGAACAACCAGCGCTTTGCCAACGAGTTCCACACCTATGGAGGCCCGCTGGGTGTCTCCAATCCCATCAGTCCTTTGCCGATCTGCGAAGCATTCTTCCAGGCCGGTCAGGAACTGGGCATTCCGTTCAACCCGGATTTCAATGGCGCGGCGCAGGACGGCTTGGGCTACTACCAGCTGACGCAGCTGAACGCCAGCCGATCTTCTGCGTCGATTGGCTTCCTCAATCCCGTGAAGGGCCGTTCGAACCTGACGGTGAAGTTGCAGTCGCAGGTGCTCAAGGTCCTGCTCGATGGCCAGAGGGCGGTCGGCGTTGAGCTGGTGATTGGCAAGAGCAGGACACCCCAGACGGTGAGGGCCAACCGTGAGGTGATTGTTTCCTCCGGCGCCATCGGGTCGCCCAAGCTGCTCATGCAGTCCGGCATTGGCCCCGGTGCGCATCTCCAGAGTATCGGCCTGGGCGTGGTCCACGATATGCCGGGTGTCGGTTCGAACCTGCAGGACCACCTGGACCTGTTTGTCATCGCCGAGTGCACGGGCGATCACACCTACGACAAGTACAACAAGCCGCACCACGCGGCCTGGGCAGGCCTGCAGTACTTGCTGCTCAAGAAGGGGCCGGTGGCATCCAGCCTGTTTGAAACGGGGGGCTTCTGGTACGCGGACCGCGTCAACAAGGACCGCTCACCGGACATCCAGTTCCACCTCGGCCTGGGTTCGGGCATCGAGGCCGGCATGGCCAAGATGCAGAACGCGGGCGTGACGCTCAATACCGCCTACCTGCGCCCGAAGTCGCGGGGCACAGTGCGTTTGGCCAGCGCCGACCCCACGGTCGCACCATTGATCGACCCCAACTACTGGGCACAGGAGCACGACCGCGACATGGCCATCAAGGGCCTGAGGCTGGCCCGCGAAATCATGTCGCAACCCGCGATGCAACGCTACGTCAAGGCCGAGGTTCTTCCTGGCACTCGCCTGGAGACCGACCAGGAACTGTTTGACTACGCCTGTGCCAACGCCAAGACAGACCATCACCCGGTGGGTACCTGCCGGATCGGCCCCGAGAGCGATTCGAGCAGCGTGGTGACATCCGACTTGAAAGTCATCGGGCTGGAAGGGCTGCGCGTCGTCGACGCCTCGGTCATGCCTTTCGTGCCCTCTTGCAACACCAACGCGCCCACCATCATGGTTGCCGAAAAGGCGGCCGACCACATTCTTGGCCGCATCTGAACGGTCCCCATTTGAAAAACGCCATGCAGATTCTTCTTCCCCAAGTGGACGGTTCGCTCAAGACTTGTTCGCTCAAAGCCAGCCCCATCGCACCCAAGGGCCCAGCGGTGCCGTTCACCCGCACGGTGTA
>JBIIQD010000013.1:0-15808 GCA_044342265.1 Hydrogenophaga sp.
GGCGCCGCTGCGGTAGCGCAGCATCACGTGGGCATCGTCTTCCAGCGGCGCGCGCGAAGCGACAAAACTGCTGCGCATGCAGCACAAAGACGCGACCTCCTGACCACTGATCAGGGCGCCCATCTGAAAACAGTGGGTGCCGATGTCGCCCAGTACGTACGTGGGCCCCGCCACCTCGGGAGACACGCGCCATTTGGTGCCCGGGTCGTTGGCCTCTACCTCAGTGGCGTGGTAACCGTGCGCGAACTCCATGCGAACGATGCGCACCGCACCGAGCTCACCGCTGTGCACCATGGCCCGAGCCTGTTGCACCATTTCGTATCCGGTATAGCCATACATCACGGCCAGCACCCGACCATTCTGTTTGGCCAGTGACGCCAGTGCCTTGGCCTGCTCAGTGGTGTGGGCCAGCGGCTTTTCGCAGACCACGTGCAGGCCTGCGCTCAGTGCCGCGTGGCAAATTTCATAGTGGGAGTTGTTGGGGGTGGCAATGCTCACCACCTCGATCCCGTCGGGCCGTGAAGCCTCGGCCGCAAACATCGCCTTGTAGTCGCCATAGCAGCGCTCGGCGGCCAGTCCAAGGCTCTGGCCAAAAGCCTGGCCGCGCGCGGCCTGTATGTCGAAGGCACCAGCCAGCAGCTGAAACATGCCGTCTCGCACCGCAGCGTCGCGGTGCGAATAGCCGATCTGGCTGCCCAAGCCTCCGCCCACCATCCCCCAGCGCAGGGGGCGGTCCAGAATGTTGGCTTCTGTGAATTTCATGGGTCGGTGTGTGCTGAAGGTTCCGTCGATCAGGTTCAGGCGGCGTTGGCTTCATCCACCAAACGCCGGAGGGTGTCGTACCCCATCTGGGCGTACTGGCGGCTGGGCGCCACGGCCGGGTCTTGTTCGGCTTCGACCACCAGCCAACCAGCGTAGTTGGCCTCGCTGAGCACACCCACCACTGCGGCAAAGTCGATCACGCCGTCGCCCGGCACGGTGAATGCGCCAGCCAGCACCGAATCCAGAAAGGACCAGCCTTCGTTGCGGGCCTTGCGCATGACATCGCCACGAATGTCTTTGCAGTGCACATGCCGCACCCGCTGAATGTGCTTTTTCAGCAAGACATGGGGCTGCGCCGTGCCGCCGAAGTACGCGTGGCCAGTGTCGAACGTCAGCCCCACCTGAGGGCCGGTGACTTCCATCAATCGGTCAATGTCTGCACCGGACTCGACATAGGCACCTGTGTGAAAGTGGTAGGCCATGTCGAGGCCGTAGGTGCGCTTGACGTGGTCAGCGAACGCGTTGAGGCGCTGACCGTAGGCCTGCCACTGTTCTTCGCTGCTGAACTGAGGGCGACGGTTCAGCGGTGTTTCCTGCTGCCCCTGGATCGTGTCGGCGCACTCGCCATAGACGTACACGCCACATCCGTTGTGCTGCAGCTTGCGCATGTGGGCGTCGCAGCGGGTCACTTCGGCTTCCAGGCTGTCGGTGGCCAGGTAGCCGCAGTACCAGCCGGTGGCGCACACCAGACCAAACTCGGCGAGCTTGGCCTTGAGCGACGGGCCGTCGGAGGGGAACTTGTTGCCCAATTCGAAGCCTTCGTAGCCGATCGCGCTGCCGTCTGCCAAGGCGGTTTCAAGCGGTGTGTCGCCGCCCAGCGAGGGCAGGTCGTCATTCATCCAGGACAAGGGGTTGACGCCAAGGCGTACGTTCAGGCTCATGGTCGATGGCTCAGATGGTTGTGAAATGAAAAGAATCGGGCGACGGGTGTCAGCGCCGTCGGGCTTTGCCCACGGCCATCTGCCGATGCGCCGCCAACACCTCGGGACGATCAGATACCTCGGGTACACCGACTTCCCACCAGGCGCTGTCGTTCTCGGTGACTCGGTCAGCCGAGGTGTCGATCACGATGACCTGGGTCTTGTTTGCGCGGCGGGCGTGGACCATGGCCTGGCTCAAGGCATTCAGGTCAGCCACATGGACAGAGTCGGCCCCCATGGCCCGCGCATGGGCCGCGAAGTCGATGCGCAGATCTTGACCGCTGTCGGCTTTGCAGTCGGACAACATGTTGTTGAAGGGCGCATTGCCCGTGCCGGTCTGCAGTCGCGAGATGCAGCCAAAACCTCGGTTGTCCTGCACCACGATGATGAGCTTCAGACCCAGCATCACCGAGGTGGCGATCTCGGAGTTCATCATCATGTAGGAGCCGTCTCCGACCATGACAATGACTTCTTTGTCCGGCTGTGCCAGCTTCACGCCCAGTCCGGCGGCGATCTCGTAGCCCATGCAAGAGAAACCGTACTCCACATGGTAGCTGCCAGGTGCGCCCGCGCGCCAGAGCTTGTGCACTTCAGCGGGCAAGGTACCTGCGGCGCAAATGACAGTGTCGTGGTCAGGCGATGCACCCTTGCTGTCTTGGGTGTCCGCTGACGCCTGCACACGCCCGATCACTTCAGCGTCATAGGGCAGCTCGCCAGCGGGGGGTGTGCCCATGGTCAGAGCCAGAACCTGTTTCGCCCAGGACTGAGCGCTTTGGCGCGCCTGCTCGGTCCAGGCAGGGTCAGCCCGCCACCCTTCGCAGGCTTGTCTCAGACGTTCCAGCGTGAACAAAGCGTCGCCCACCAAGGGCAGTGCGCGACTCTTCGTGGCGTCCATGGCTTGCACATTCAGACCGATCACCGGGGCATGGCTGAACAAGCTGTTGGAGCCAGTGGTGAAGTCTTGAAGGCGACTGCCCACCGCAATGAACAGGTCGGCCTCGCGGGCCATGTGGGTCGCTGCGGGTGAACCCGTGACACCCACCGCACCGAGGTTCAGAGGGTGATCGAACCGACAACTGGACTTGCCGGCTTGAGTCTCGGCAAACGGAATACCCGCCTGCAGCGCCCAGGCGGCCACAGCCTCCCCAGCCTGCGCGTAGAGCACGCCACCGCCCACCACCAGCATGGGGCGCCGAGCCTTGCGGATCGCTTGCGCCGCTGCCGCCAGCTCCTCGGCATCTGGAAGAGGTCGGCGAATACGCAGCAAACGAGGGGAGAAGAAGTCCTCGGGGAAGTCGTGTGCCATGGCCTGCACGTCCTGTGGCAGGGCCAGGCACACGGGACCGCACCGGGCCGGGTCGGTCATGGTCTGGATCGCGCGAGGCAGTGCATTGAGCAACTGCTCAGGCCGCACGATGCGATCAAAATAGCGCACCACGGGCCGCAGGCAGTCGTTGGCGGACACGTCCCCATGCTCGAAGCTTTCCACCTGTTGCAAGACCGGATCGGGTTCGCGGCTGGCGAACGTGTCGCCCGGCAGGAGCAGCAGCGGCAAGCGGTTCACGTGTGCCAAGGCCGCGGCGGTCACGAGATTGGTGGCGCCCGGGCCAATGCTGGTGGTGACCGCCATGATCCGTTGGCGCCCATGCGCTTTGGCGAACGCAATCGCACTGTGGGCCATCGCCTGTTCGTTGTGGGCGCGAAGGGTGGGCAGTTGATGGCGCTGTGCATACAGCGCTTCGCCCATGCCGACCACGTTGCCATGGCCAAAAATGGCCCACACGCCGGCGCAATATGGCACAACGCTGCCATCTGACAGCTCTACGCTCAGGGCCGACAGATAGCGAACAAGCGCCTGGGCTGTGGTCAGACGGACGGTGCTCGGTAAGGTCATGGCATGGCTACGTTGACGAACGTTTTGGGTTGCCCGGTCCAGTTGCCGTGACAATGACCTGGGGAGGAGATCGGCAGGATTCGGGGTGCATCCAGGAAGATCAGCACGTACTGTAGTGCATAGAATATTTATGCCGATTGGTGGTAACCACTAGAAAATAAAAGCCAAAATGCGTTGGGGCATAGTTCGCCCTTGTGCCTCCTTGGCGGCTGCATTTCGTTTTCGTGTCATTTACCCTGCCGTTATGCCCCTATCGACATTGACCTCCAAGCGGCGCTTGCACGACAAACCGGCACGCGACCCTGTGCCACCGACGGGCGAGGAACCCACTGCTTTGCCGGATGTCCGCGAGGTTCGCATCCTGCTGCAACGCATCGGCGAGGAATACGAATCGCTCAGTCAGGTGCTGCAACGCATCGCCCGTTATGTCGAAAGCCACAGCGACCAGATGGCCTTGCAGCGGGTGCAGGACGTGGCCTTGCACGCGCAGGTGCAGCCCTCGGCCGTGGTCCGTTTTGCCAAGCATTTCGGGTTCAGTGGCTACAGTGGCATGCGGGAAGTGTTTCGCGCGGACATGTCGGCGCAGATCAACCAGAACAAGAACTACCAGGCCAGAATCCGCGAGCTGGTAGCCCACAGTGACCGTCCGCTGACGGGTGCCGAGATTTCGAGGTCCTACATTGGTGGGGCGATTTCTGGCATGCAGGAGTTGCAGCAGCAACTCGGGCGTTCAGCCATGATCGACGACGCGGTGGAGCTGTTGGTCCGGGCGCCGGCGCTGTGGGTGGCAGGCACGAACCGCGCTTTTCCCGTGGCCAGCTACTTGGCGTACGCGCTGCAACACACCGACAAACCAGTGCATTGGGTGGCGGGCATCGGTGCCATGTACACCGCAGAGCTTCGAGCCCTTCGCGACACCGATGTATTGATCGCGATCAGCTTTGCGCCCTACGGCAAAGAGACCCTGGCGGCGGTAGAAACAGCCCTCGAGAAAGGTGCCAAGGTGCTGGCCTTGACCGATACCCATCTCAGCCCGTTGGCCAAGAGAGCCCAAGTCAGCCTGGTGATTCCCGAGAGTTCGGTGTTCGGATTTCGCTCATTGTCCAACACCATGGTCATGGCCCAAAGCCTGTTCGTGGCGCTGGCTTACCGCCTGGAGCTGCAAACGCGGACGTAGGTCCGCGTTGGCAGTTCGCTGCGACCGATGGGCTTGATGCGGGTTGACCTGTTCTCAGGTCCTGAGATCCAGCGTGAACGGGAACTCGCGGCTGCGCAGGGAATCTGCCACCACAATCTTGCCAGGCGTGTGGCCCATCTGGAAGAAGCGTGAGAGGCGTCGGCTCTCGGCTTCATAGGCATTGATCGGGAAGGTGTCGTAATTGCGACCGCCAGGATGGGCCACAAAATACTGGCAACCGCCCATGGACTTGTTCATCCAGGTGTCCACGATGTCGAACGTCAGCGGCGCGTGCGCCGCAATGGACGGGTGCAGTGCCGACGGCGGGCTCCAGGCTTTGTAGCGCACGCCCGAGACGAACTCGCCAACCGTACCGGTGCTTTGCATCGGCACGGCCCGGCCGTTGCAGGTGATCACATAGCGGCTGTCGTTGTAGCCACTCACGCGCACCTCGATGCGCTCCAGCGACGAGTCGACATAGCGCACGGTGCCGCCCGGTGCGCCTTCTTCGCCCATCACGTGCCAGGGCTCCAGCGCGCTGCGCAGGGTCAGCTCGATGCCGCGCGTGGCCAACTGCCCCACCAGCGGGAAACGGAACTCGAAGTGCGGCTCGAACCAGGCCATGTCCAGCGAATAGCCGAATTCGGCGAGGTCGGCCAGAACGTCCTCAAAGTCCATGCGAATGAAGGTCGGCAGCAAGAAGCGGTCGTGCAGCTCGGTGCCCCAGCGCGTGAGCTTGCCACTCCAGGGCTTCTGCCAGAAGCGCGAGACCAGGGCGCGCAGCAGCAACTGTTGGGCGATGCTCATGCGGGCGTGCGGCGGCATTTCGAAAGCGCGCAGTTCCAGCAGGCCCAGGCGGCCGGTTGGGCCGTCGGGCGAATAGAGCTTGTCGATGCAGAATTCGCTTCGGTGGGTGTTGCCGGTAGCGTCGATCAGGATGTTGCGCAGCGTGCGGTCCACCAGCCACGGCGGCATGTTCTGACCATGGGTCTCCCGGTTCTTCTCGATCTCCTGCAGCGCGATCTCCAGCTCGTACAGCTGGTCGTTGCGCGCTTCGTCCACCCGCGGGGCCTGGCTGGTCGGGCCGATGAACATGCCGCTGAACAGGTAGGACAGAGACGGGTGGTTGTGCCAGTAGGCCACCAGACTGCCGAGCAGTTCAGGGCGGCGCAGGAAGGGCGAATCGGCGGGGGTGGCGCCGCCGAGCACGAAGTGGTTGCCGCCGCCGGTACCGGTGTGGCGGCCGTCGGTCATGAACTTCTCGGCGCACAGGCGGGTCTGGTGCGCGGCCTCGTACAGAAACTCGGTGCGTTCAACCAGCTCATCCCAGCTGCTGCTGGGATGGATGTTGACCTCGATCACGCCCGGGTCAGGCGTGACCTGCAGCATCTTCAGGCGCGGGTCGCGCGGCGGCGGGTAGCCTTCGAGCACGATGGTCATGCCCAGCTTCTCGGCCGTGGACTCGACCGCCGAGAGCAGGTCCAGGTAATCTTCCAGCCGCTGCATCGGCGGCATGAACACATAGAGGTGCTGCGTCTTGCCACCACCGGCTTTTTCGGCCTTGGGTCCGTTGGCGCGGTGCGGGTCGCGCGACTCGACGACCAGCGCGGTGCGGGTGAGCCATGCGGCGGATTCGTTGTGTTGCGGAAACTTGGAAGACAGGGCTTGCGCAGGCGCGGCGCCAGGGCCGGGTTGTCCGGCACGCAGGCCGTCGATGGCCGGACTGGTCGGGTCGAAGTCCGAGCCCTGCATGGAGATCACACCGCCTTCAGCAAAGCCGCCACCGATGATGTGGGGCGAGACCTGGTGTTTCACCGTGGCGCCGCGCGGCAACGGATCGCGCGCCGTGTGCGGGTCCTGCTCGATGTGGTACGGGTAGTCGGCGGCCGAGACCCAGGGCAAGGAATCGAGCGGCAGGCGGTAGCCCATCGGCGAGTCGCCGGGCACAAGGTACATGCGCTCGTCTCGGAAGAACCATGGACCAGTGGACCACTTCGTGCCAGAGACGCGGTGGTAGGCGCTCTTGCCGCTGTTCGACAGCGGACCGGTGCCGTCGGCCTGCAACGGCAGCACAAAGCCGACCGTGGCGTCCAGACCCTGCGTGAAAACGCGGCGCAGTCGCGCGCGCTCCAGCTCGTCGTCGAGCTTGGCGTCGAACGGGTCCACGTTCACCGGCAGTCGGCGCTCGCGCCAGAGGAAGTACCAGGTGTCCTCGTAACCCGGGGTGATGTATTGCGTGGACAGTCCAAGCTTGCGAGCCAGGGCCTGCGTGAAGCGGCGTGCGTCTTCGCTGTCGTATTTGGCGGCGTCACGCTCGTCGGCCAAGAGGGCCGGGTTGTGCCAGCAAGGCTCGCCGTCGGCGCGCCAGAAGATCGAGAGCGCCCAGCGCGGCAGCTGCTCGCCGGGGTACCACTTGCCCTGGCCCATGTGCACAAATCCGCCGTGGCCGTATTGCTCGCGCAGGCGGCCCAACAGTTCGGTGGCGTAGCCTCGTTTGGTCGGTCCCAGCGCGTCGGTGTTCCACTCGGCGGCGTCGCGGTCGGTCACCGCCACGTAGGTCGGCTCGCCGCCCATGGTCAGGCGCACGTCGTGCTTCACCAGGTCGGCATCAACCTTTTTGCCCAGCGCGACCACGCTGTCCCACTGCGCGTCGGTATAGGGCTTGGTCACGCGCGGCGATTCGTGCACACGGGTCACGCCCATGTGGTGTTCGAACGTCACCTCGCACTTGTCCATCGCGCCTTCCACCGGCGCTGCGCTTGAAGGTTGCGGCGTGCAGGCCAGCGGGATGTGGCCTTCTCCAGCCAGCAAGCCCGAGGTGGGATCGAGGCCGATCCAACCGGCGCCGGGCAGGAAGACTTCGCACCAGGCATGCAGGTCGGTGAAGTCTTTCTCCGGTCCGCTTGGGCCATCGATGCTTTTCACATCGGGCGCGAGCTGGATCAGATAACCCGACACGAAGCGTGCTGCCAGCCCCAGGTGGCGCAGCATCTGCACCAGCAGCCAGCCGGTGTCGCGACACGACCCGCTTTTCAGTTTGAGCGTCTGTTCGGGCGTCTGCACACCCGGCTCCATGCGGATGGTGTAAGAGATGTCGCGCTGCAGCATCTGGTTCACGTCGACCAGGAAGTCGATGGTGCGGCGCTTCTTCATGTCCACCTTGGCCAGGTAGGCCTTGAGGTCGTCGGTCAGAGGCGCGGTGGCCAGGTAAGGCGCCAGCTCCTGGGTCTGGGAAGCGTCGTAACTGAAGGGGAATTCTTCGGCCCGCGGCTCCAGGAAGAAGTCGAACGGGTTGTGCACCGCCATCTCGACCACCAGGTCGATCGTGACCTTGAACTCGGTGGTGGGCTCGGGGAAGACCAGGCGGGCCTGGTAGTTGGCGAACGGGTCCTGCTGCCAGTTGATGAAGTGGCCGGCCGGTTCGATCTTCTGCGAATACGACAGCACCTTGGTGCGGCTGTGTGGCGCCGGGCGCAGGCGCACGACCTGGGGTCCGAGTTTGACCAGACGGTCGTACCGATAATGGGTGATGTGGCTCAGGGCGACATGGATGGCCATGCTGGGGATCACTTTCAACAGGGAGAGACACAATGACGTACAAGCGTGAGCGCGACATTACCAGCACTCAGTCAGGACTGGGTGAAGCAAGACCCGCGCCACACAACATCCTGTTCCATAGCTGATGCAGAAGCACCCGGCGTGGATGGCGTTGCCCGGTGCGGTGCTGGGTGTGGCCCTGCAGTTGCAGCAATCGCAGCTGTGGTCAGTCACGACCTACCTGGGTATGTTGGTGGGTGCGCTCGTTTGGACTGCGGTGGCGTGGCGCTGGCCCGGTGCTTCTTGGGTACGGTCCATGGCGATCGGATTGACCGTGGGGGCGCTGGTGGCGGCAGGCTCGACGGGGCTGCGCGCGCAGCGCATGCTCGAACAGCGACTGGCACCTGCGCTGGAAGGGGTGGATCTGGTGGTGGTCGGGGCGGTGTCGTCGATGCCGCAACGGGGTGCCGACAGCGACCGCTTCGAATTCGAGGTCAGTTCTGCGACCCGGGAGGGACAGGCTGTGCGCGTGCCACCCCGCTTGTTGCTCAGTGATTTTCGGGGCAGCGGTGTGGGTCGAGACTGGCGAGCTGGCGATGGCTGGCGCCTGACGGTGCGGTTGCGCAGGCCGCATGGTGCGTCCAACCCGCACGGTTTTGACCGGGAGCGCTGGCTTTGGGAGCACGGCATCGGCGCCACCGGTTACCTGCGAGACGGTCCGCGCGACGCGGCGCCAGCCTACTTTGGTCCACAAGGTGCGCAGCCTGTCCAGGCGGCTCGTCAGTGGGTGTCGCAACGCATCGCGGCGCGTGTGTCCGATGCCCGCAGCGCCGGTGTGCTGGCGGCGCTGGTGGTGGGCGATCAGAGTGCGATCGATCGCAACGACTGGGCGCTTTTCCGCGACACCGGTGTGGCGCATCTGATGAGCATTTCCGGTTTGCATGTGACGATGTTCGCCTGGCTGGCGACGGCGCTGATCGGCGCTGGTTGGAGACGTTTGGCGCTGGTCTGGCCGGCGGCGCTGCTGGCGCTGCCGGCGCCCGTGGCCGCTGGTGCGGGCGGGTTGCTGCTGGCCGGGGCGTATGCGCTGTTTTCAGGATGGGGCGTACCAGCGCAGCGCACGGTGCTGATGCTCGCGCTGGTGGTGGGGCTGCGCCTGGGGGCACGGCGCTGGCCTTGGCCAGCGGTTTGGCTGCTGGCCATGGTGGCGGTGCTGTCGCTGGACCCCTGGGCGCTGATGCAGCCCGGTTTCTGGTTGAGTTTCGTGGCGGTGGGCATCCTGTTCGCGTCGGGGGAGCGCTCAAGGCGCGAGAGCGATGGCGGCCCGGCATCGGCGAACCCGGGGCGCCGTGCAGGGCGGGCACTGTGGGGCCTGTTGCGCGAGCAGGGTGTGGTCACGCTGGCGCTGGCCCCATTGACCCTGCTGCTCTTTGGACAGGCCTCGCTGGTGGGGCTGGTGGCCAACCTGGTGGCGATTCCCTGGGTGACGCTGGTGGTGTTGCCGTTGGCCATGCTCGGGGTGTTGTTCACACCGCTCTGGGACCTGGCCTCGCTGGCGGTGCAGGGGCTGGGCGCTGTGCTGGCCTGGATGGGGACGTGGGAGCACGCATCGCTGTTTCGACCCATCGCGCCCTGGCCGCTGGCGCTGTTCGGGGTGCTGGGCGGTGTGCTGCTGGTGTTGAGATTGCCGTGGAGCCTGCGTTCTGCGGGCCTGCTGATGGTGGCGCCAATGTTGACCTGGACACCGACCCGACCGCCACAGGGAGGCTTTGAGGTGCTGGCCATTGATGTGGGACAAGGCAGTGCTCTGCTGGTGCGCACTGCCCGCCACAGCCTGCTGTACGACACCGGGCCGCGCTACGGTCCGGGCAGCGATGCCGGCGACCGGGTGGTGGTGCCTTTGTTGCGGGCGCTGGGCGAGTCACCCGCCACAGTGGTGGTCAGCCACAAGGACAGTGACCATGCGGGCGGCTCGGCCGCGGTGCGCGCGGCCTGGCCGATGGCACGCTGGGTGGCGTCGTTTGGTGAGGGTGAGCGTTGTCTGGCCGGGCAACGCTGGCAATGGGACGGGGTGGATTTTGAGGTTTTGCATCCGTCGCCGGAGCATTTCGATGCGGATGGGGAAGGCAAGCTGAGCAGCAACGCGATGTCCTGCGTCATTCGGGTGAGCAATGGTCAGCGCGCTGCCTGGCTCAGCGGCGACCTGGACGCGGAGCGAGAAACCCGCTTGGCGCTGGCGCAACCGGCGTTGCGCGCGGACCTGTTGATCGCGCCGCACCACGGTAGTGCATCGTCCAGCAGCCCAGTGCTGCTCAACACGCTCAGACCCAAGCTGGTGCTGGTTCAGTCGGGTTACCGCAACCGCTTTGGACACCCGGCGCCAGTGGTCATCGAGCGCTACCAGGCGCGCCAGATGCAGTGGGTGGAGTCGCCCCATTGTGGTGCGGCTTTGTGGCGCAGCGAGAGCCCTGGGCAGGTGTCATGCCACCGAGATGAGGCGCGGCGCTACTGGCACCATCCAGGTGCAGGACCCGTGTCGCAGACTGACGAAGCGGATCCTGGTTTCTGACCACTGGCCCGCTCCTTGCTATGCTGAGGGCAGGAGAAAAGCCCATGAGCCGACCGATGTTTGACGAAATGAATGCCTCGCCCAGCGAGGTTCGGGCCCACTACCAGAGCTACGCTCGCTGGCTGGCGCAGCAACCCGAAGAGGTCATGGCCGCTCGCCGTGAAGAGGCGGAAATGATCTTTCGACGCGTCGGCATCACCTTTGCCGTGTACGGCGCCAAGGACGAAGACGGCGCCGGCACCGAGCGGCTCATCCCTTTCGATTTGATCCCGCGCATCATTCCCTCCCACGAGTGGAGAAGCATGCAGGCCGGACTGGTGCAGCGCGTGACCGCGCTCAACCGCTTTATCCACGACGTGTACCACGAGCAGGACATCATCAAAGCGGGGCACATCCCAGCCGACCAGATTTTCCAGAACGCGCAGTTCCGCCCCGAAATGATGGGTGTGACCGTACCCAACCAGATCTACTCGCACATCGCGGGCGTGGACATCGTGCGCGCACCCAACGCGCAGGGCGAGGGCGAGTACTACGTGCTCGAAGACAACCTGCGCGTGCCCAGTGGCGTGAGCTACATGCTCGAAGACCGCAAGATGATGATGCGCCTGTTCCCCGACCTGTTCGGCCAGAACCGCGTGGCGCCCGTGGCCCACTACCCCGATCTGCTGCTCGAAACCCTGCGCTCGGTCAGCCCCGCCACCACCGCCGAGCCCACGGTGGTGGTGCTCACGCCCGGCATGTACAACAGCGCCTACTTCGAGCACGCCTTCCTCGCGCAGCAGATGGGCATCGAACTGGTCGAAGGGCAAGACCTGTTTGTGAAGGACAACTTCGTCTACATGCGCACCACCAAGGGCCCGCGCCGCGTGGACGTGATCTACCGCCGGGTGGACGACGACTTTCTGGACCCGCTGGTGTTCCGCCCCACGTCCACGCTGGGCTGCGCCGGTCTGCTGGGCGTGTACCGCAGCGGCAACGTGACCATCTGCAACGCGGTCGGCACCGGTGTGGCGGACGACAAGTCGATCTACCCCTACGTGCCCAAGATGATCGAGTTCTACCTGGGCGAAAAGCCGATCCTGAACAACGTGCCGACCTTCATGGGCCGCAACCCGGACGACTTGAAATACATGCTCGACAACATGCACGAGCTGGTGGTGAAAGAAGTGCATGGCGCCGGCGGCTACGGCATGCTGGTGGGGCCTGCGTCCACCAAGGCCGAGGTGGACGAATTCCGCGCCGTGGTCAAGGCCAAGCCCGATGGCTACATCGCCCAGCCCACGCTCAGCCTGTCCACCTGCCCCACCTACGTGGAAAGCGGCGTGGCGCCACGCCACATCGACCTGCGCCCCTTCGTGCTCAGCGGCAAAGAGGTGCAGATGGTGCCCGGCGGCCTGACGCGGGTGGCGCTGAAAGAAGGTTCGCTCGTCGTCAACTCGTCGCAAGGCGGTGGTACCAAAGACACCTGGATTCTGGAGAACTGAACATGCTGTCCCGTACCGCCGATCACCTTTTCTGGATGTCCCGCTACACCGAGCGGGCCGAGAACACCGCGCGCATGCTCGATGTGAACTACCAGACCTCGCTGCTGCCGCAATCTGCCGCCGTGGCACAGGTCGGCTGGCAGGGTTTGCTGTCGATCAGTGAACTGCTGCCGTCCTACACCGAGAAATATGGGCATGAGATCACCCCGCGCTACGTCATGGACTTCATGGTGCGCGACGAGTCCAACCCGTCCAGCATCGTGTCATGCCTGCGGGCCGCGCGCGAAAACGCACGCGCGGTGCGCGGTGCGCTCACGACCGAGCTGTGGGAAACGCAAAACGCAACCTGGCTCAAACTCGCCGATTACCTCAAGTCCCGCGACTTCGAGCGTGACCCCGGCGCTTTCTTCGAGTGGGTCAAACACCGCTCGCACCTCTCGCGCGGTGTGGCGGTCGGCACCATGCTGCAGGACGAGGCCTTCCATTTCTATCGCATGGGATCTTTCCTGGAACGCTCGGACAACACGGCACGCCTCTTGGACGTCAAGTTCCACGCGGTGCAGAGCGACTTCTTCGGGGCCGCCAGCGCCGAGGATCAGGAGTACGACTTCTACCACTGGAGCGCGATCCTGCGCTCGGTCTCCGGCTTCGAGGTCTACCGCAAGGTCTACCGTGACGTGATCACGCCCGAGCGCGTGGCCGAGCTGCTGATCCTGCGCCCCGACATGCCGCGCAGCCTGGCCGCCAGCATGAACGAGGTGGTTGCCAACCTGAGTGTGGTCGCCAACGACATCTCGGGCGAGACCCAACGCCGCGCTGGCAAGCTCAAGGCCGACCTTCAGTACGCGCGGATTGACGAAATTCTCTCCACCGGCCTGCACGCTTTCCTCACGCAGTTTCTCGATCGCGTGAACGAACTTGGTGGCCGCATCAGCCAGGACTTTCTTGTGCCCTCGGTGCACTGAGCGTTGTTCGCTTCAACGCTGATCGAACTTGGGGCGGCCTGGCAGCATATCGTTCACCTTGTTCTTCACCGGTACCATGCGGGTCCCCGGCGCACACCGGAGACCGCATGAAACTCGTCATTCACCACAACACAAGCTTTCTTTACAGCCAGCCATTGCTGCACACCGTGCAGTCGCTGCACCTGTGGCCCGTGAGCAGCGCCTGCCAGAGCGTGGAGCACTGGGAGCTTCGTACACCGGGCACCCTGCAGGTCCAGCCCGACATCGAAGGCAACCGGGTCCACAGCTTCTCCTTGACCGCCCGACCCGAACAGCAACTGCGGGAGAACAGCATCGCGGGCCGCGGCACGGTGGTGACCCACGGCGTGGCCGAGTTCACCGATCCGCTGTCCCTGCCGCCGCCAGCCTTTTACCTGCGCTCCACCCCGCTGGCCGAGCCGCACCCGCGCATGGCCATGTGGGCGGTTCAGGCGGTTCCCGGGCTGATGGCAGCCCGCGCGCGGGGCGAGCTGCCGACCACCGAGGACCTGGTGGCCCTGGCACGGGCCGTGGGTGACAAGGTGCAATACCGCAAGGGCAGCACTGGCGTGGAGACCACCGCGCTTGAAGCCTTCGACTGGGAACGGGGGGTTTGCCAGGATCAGGCGCATGTGATGGTGGCGGTGTGCCGCAGCATCGGGCTGCCTGCGCGCTACGTGAGCGGCTATTTCTATGCCGAGAATGAACCTGACCTCGCCAGCCACGCCTGGGCCGATGTCTGCGTGGACCCGGCGAACCGCCGCTGGCTTAGCCTGGACGTGACCCACGGTTGTCCGACCGACGAGCGCCACATCCGCCTGGCGGCCGCCACCGACTACAGCGCCTGTCTGCCGATCAAAGGTTTGCGCCAGGGCGGTGGCGAAGAAAGCATGTCGGTGGACATCCGCATCGGCCCCTGGGTTTGAGCCTGCGCCGCTGCCGGCGCTCAGCGTGTTGGCATGCGGGCCGCGATCTCTTGGCCCAGCTCAATCACCGCCATCGCGTAGTAGCTGCTCCAGTTGTAGCGGGTGATGACGTAGAAATTGTCAGTACCAGCGACGTAGGTGGGCAGCGCGCCGCCATTGGCCGGGTCGCCGTTCTGCAACTCGATCAACGCAAGCTTGCCGATGTGCTTCTGGCCTTCGGCATCCAGCAGGCCACCTTTGGCGCTGAAGCTCTCGACGTTGAAGCTGGGCAGGATGTCCGGTGCCAGCAGGGCGTCCTTGTCCAGCCGGGTGGGATCAAAGGCGATCGCGTAGTGGGTGGGCTGGCCGGTCTGCCAGCCAAACGCCCTGAAGTAGTTAGCGACCGAGCCAATCGCGTCGGCGGGACTGTTCAGCAGGTCGACCTTGCTGTCGCCATCGAAGTCGATCGCATAGCGCGTCCAGCTGCTGGGCATGAATTGCGGCCACCCCATGGCGCCGGCATAGCTGCCGCGCACGGTCATGGGGTCCATGCCGGTGCGGTGGGTCAGACTCAGAAACTGCTCCAGCTCGCCGCGAAAAAACTCAGCGCGCGCCTCGGCTCGCGGGTGACTGGAAGGGAAGTCAAACGCCAGGGTGGCCAGCGCATCAATCACCCGAAAGTTGCCAGTGTGCTGGCCGTAAATGGTTTCGACGCCGATGACGCCGACGATCAGGCTGGCAGGCACACCGTACTCGCGCTCGGCGCGCGCCAGCAAGTCCCGGTGGCTTTCCCAGAATCGCATGCCGGCGCGGATGCGCACCGGCTCGACAAAGCGGGCGCGGTAAGCGGTCCAGTTCTTGAAGGCTGTTCGCGGCGCAGGTGTCGTGAAGCGGATCACGCTGGGCTGGCGCTTTGCTGCACCGATGTGTTGGCGCACCCACTGGGCGTCCAGTCCGCGGCGCTGGGCCAGGTCGTCCGCAAACGCCATCGCAATGGCTGACTGTGCGTAGACGGCGATCTCGGTGCTGGAGGTGGTTGCTGAGCTCGGGGCTGCCAAGGAGTTTGAGGTGGGCAGGATCGGCTGGCCTTGGGCGAGGGTGGACGCTGTCGCGATCACTGTCGAGGCGATCAGCCAGGGTCGGACCGACATCGAAAGAAAGAAGAAATTTGGTGTCATGAAATTGGCCGCTTCGCAGGCCAGTGGATCTTTCGGAGTTCTGACAGCAGCACGGCCAGAGTGTCGGGGCTGTGGGGCGCGTATCGAAGCGATTCGAGGCGAAACAGCCAGGCAGTCAGGCCGAGCGTGAAATCGTTCTCCCCCCAGTGCTCGTTGGCCGCACGAGCGAGCTCACGCGGGGTGACGGGTCCACTGGCCACAAGGCCCAGCCGGGCAAGGCGCTGGCGCACGCGGGAGAGCGCTCGCAGCCAAGGATCGTGCTGCTGTCGCTCCCACAAGGTCCAGCCCGCACCAACCAGGCTGACCACCACGATCACACCGATCAACACATAAGCAAGG
>JBIIQD010000279.1:0-4335 GCA_044342265.1 Hydrogenophaga sp.
AGCTGGACGGGGTCAAGGCCAGCACCAGCACCTGCGCCCCCAGCAGCAGCACATGCCACCAGGAGGCCCAGCTGGCCCGCACGCGCCGGCCCCAGGCGCCGAGCGATCGGTCAAGGGCGGTGGAGGCAAGCGGTGGACCGGACATCGGGGCAATGATAAAACGCGTCGCTGTAACAGGAGATGTCGCTTCGTCGGCACAACTGTTCATGTACATTTGCCGCCAACATCAATAAAGCTCCCAGGGAGGGACATCATGTGGCGATCTGTGTCGGCGCTTTCGCGCGTCCGTAAAGTTGTGGTTGCGCTGGCCGTTTTGATCGGCTGCGGCGGCGCGTTGCACCCCATAGCTCCCGCCTATGCTCAACAGCAAGGCGCTGGCTCGTCCAGCGGGACTGCGTCCGCAGCTGCAGTCCGCACAAAGGCGCGCCTGAAGTTTGCTCTCGCTCCTCGACTGGACATTCCATTCACATGCAATTTTCCAGAAGAGTTCGATTCCCATGCTGAGGTGTTCAATCGGTGCAATGTATCGATGCAACAGAATTCGGGAGGAACCGCCCGAGTCGCAAATCAGCAGCCTGTATCAGGCATCCATTTGTACGAGGGTCTGCCGCAAAGAACTGTCTTTGACTCGCAGTCGCTAGTCAACGGTGTCTATAGAACGCAAGCCGGTCAAGAACAGTACTCCCGGTTTTCGCGCGCAGTTTGCCCAAATGGGGAAAAAGTTGTCGAAGAGGTTGAGAATACCGTCACAGGCTTCAACCACACCTTTTGGTGTGAACAAGCCCCCGCCGAACCAGATCACCTCCCGCAAGAAATCGAAAACGAGGCCAACCAAGCTGGGCAATGCACGAGCCATCCGATTTTTCCTTCAACTGGCGAAAAGATATTCCAGTCAGAAGATGTCAAGGATCAGGCACCGCACCCGCTTCGCTTCGTACGAACATATCGAACCCAATGGCAGACAACGCCAACAGCACGCTTGGGTGCGTTTTGGGGGCACAACCATTCGGCTTCGCTGAGGAGGTCGTCCAGTGACGCAAGTGGCAATACCCTGATCCTCCAGCTGCCTGACGGCACTCAACGCCGCTTCACCCGAAGCACCAGCTCAGGACCCTGGACCAACGCCAGTCACACAGACCGCCTTGTAGCCGCGACGACCACCTCCGGCGCACCCGCCTGGCGCTACTCCCGCGCCGACGATGACAGTCAATGGTTGTTCAACCAACCCACTGCCACCAGCGTCGGCAGACTCGAGACTCAACGGCAGCGCGATGGCTGGACCTACACCTATTCCTACAACACCGCAGGCCAGCTCACGCAGGTTCGCAATCAATTCAACCGTTTGCTGACCCTTGCCTACCACGCCAGCAGCGGGCTGCTGGCCAGCGTCACGCGGCCGGACAGCCAGACCACAAGCTACACCTGGGACGCCAACGCACGCCTCACGCGCGTCACATATCCCGGCGGTGCCTACCAAAGCTACCACTACGAAAACAGCAGCTTCCCGCAGCACATCACCGGCCTCACCGACGAAAACAACCGCCGCTACCAGACGGTGGGCTACGACACCCTGGGTCGCGCCACCGTCTCTGCACTCGCGGGCAACGCGGAGCGCTACACCGTCAGCTACCCCAGCACCACCGCCGGTTTCAACACCGCTGCCACCATCACCGACCCCATAGGCACTGCCCGCAGCTTTGGCTACCGACAAACCAATGGTCATACCGATGTCATCAGCGGCTCCAACCTGCCCGGCTGCAAGGGCGAACCGCCGATTGCAACGCGCACCCAAACCGCGCAAGGCCTGCTGGAATCGGAAACTGACTTCAAAGGCAACGTTACCCGATACAGCTGGGACACCGCTCGCATGCTGCAGCAAAGTGTCACGCGAGGCTTCGGAACCCCGGTGGCACAGACCACAACGACAACTTGGCACCCCACCTTCGCCTTGCCCGAACGCATCGTTGAGCCGCTTCGCCAAACCCAGTTCGTCTACGACGCGGCTGGCCGATTGCTGAGTCGGACTGTGACCCACACAGGCGGCGCCAGCAACGGCAAAGTCCAGACCACCCGCTACACCTACAACGCCCAGGGGTTGCTGGCCACCCAGACCGAACCCAACAACGCCGTCACCACCTTTGATCAATACAGCGTCAACGGCTTGCCACAGCGAATCACCAACCCGCTGGGCCACATCACCGCCCTGACCTATGACCTCATGGGCCGCCCGACGCAAATCACCCAAGCCAATGGGCTGGTGCGAACACTGACGTACGACCCACGGGGACGGCTGCTCAGCAGCAGCGCGGCCGCAGGCGGCGTCACACTGACCACCGCCTACACCTACACCCCCAGCGGCCAACTCAAGACGACCTCGCTGCCCAACGGTCACACCATGACCTACCTGCATGACGACGCCCAGCGCGTAATCGGCTGGAGCGACAACCGGGGGCAGAGCGCGGCCTACACGCTTGACGGGCTGGGCAACGTCACCAACGAGGTGACCCGGAACAACGGCGGCGCCACGGCGATGCAAATCAATCGGAGCATCACCAACATCAACCGTCTGTCTAGCCAGACCCTCGGCGTTGGGATCACCAGCACCTACGGCTACGACGCCAATGGCCAGCAAATCAGCGTGACCGATGCAACCAATCGCTCCACCCGTCACACGGTGGATGCCCTGCAGCGTGTCAACAGCATCACCGATGCACTGGGCAGAGTGGCATCCTTGGGGTATGACGGCGCTGACGCGGTCACGACCGCCACCGACTTCAAGGGCGTCAGAACCACCTACAGCCGTGACGCCGACGGCCAGCCCGGGAGCGAAGCCACGCCCGACGCCGGCACCACCGCCTCGACCTATGACGCGCTCGGCCTGCCCAGCCGCATCGTCGACGCCCTGGCCCGCGCCACCAACATCACTCGCGACGCGCTGGGTCGCCCGACGCTGATCACCCACAGCCCGGCCGCCGGCACCCCCGCCAGCACCACCGCCGGCAAGACGCTGACCACTGAGCTGCGCTACGACCTCGCGGGCACCGCCTGCAACGCCACCAACCAGCCCACCGCCAGCAAAGGCCGCCTGTGCGAGATCGTGGACAAGGGTGATGGTCCCAACGGCCTGTTCACCCACGCCACGACCCAGTACCAGTGGGACGCCTTCGGCCGCTTGACCCGCCAGACCCAGACCCTGTCCAGCGCCATCGCCAACCACAGCACCGTCCGAACCACCGCCTTCGCTTACGTGCCCAGCGGCGGCGGCAAGGGCGATCTGGCCACGCTGACCTACCCCAGCGGTGCCGTCCTGACCCACCAGTACAACGCCGCCGGGCGCCTCTCGGGCATGCTCTGGAACGGCCAGCCGCTGCTGCAGGCCATCACCTGGAATGCGCTGGGCCAACCCCTGACCTGGCGCTGGGAGTTCGCCGACGCCAGCACGACCACGAGCCTTGCCGCCACGCGCGTGTTCAACACGGCCGGCCAGCTGACCTCCAGCGAGTTCGCCACCTTCACCCCCGACGCCACCGGCCGCATCGCCGCCATCTCCCACAAACTGATGCGATCCAACGGCACGGGCAGCTGGAGCGAAGAAGCCGTGCCCATGAGCGCTCTGTACGATGCAACTGGTCGCCTTCTGGGCCTCAATGCGCGGGGCAGCGTTGCAGCCTTGCAATGGAATCACGCCTACACCTACGACGCCAACGGCAACCGCGCCAGCGCTGTCGTCACTCAGGCGGGGATCACCTCCAACCTCAGCTATTCAACAAACACCGGCACCAACCGATTGAGCACTGCGGCTGGCGCTGCGGTGACCACCAACGCCGCTGGCGACATCACCAGCCTGCTGGGCAAGACCCTGGCCTACGACGCGGCCGGGCGACTCTCGGAAGCCACCGCCGTGCCGCCCTGCCCCTCGGGCCTGAACTGCGCGGGCGCGCAGACCACGCTCAGCCGCTTCAACGGCTGGGGCCAGCGGTTCCTGCGGGACACGCCGAACGCGCAGACCATCTTCAGCTACGGCACGGACGGCCACAACCTGCTCTCGGAGACCACGCGCAACCTCAGTACCTCGGCGCTCTCCACCACCGAACACATCTGGCTGCCCACCGCCTCGGGGCCGATGCCGATTGCGACCGTGATCAACGGCACCCATTACGCGGTGCATGCGGACCACCTGAACACAACGCGCCGGCTCAGCGACTCGGCCGGGCAGACACGGTGGCAGTGGCCGTACAGCGGGTTCGGGGAGATTGCGCCTCAGGCCACGCCTGCTTCGGGCCAAACCGCGATCAACTACAGCCTGCGCTACCCTGGGCAGGTTGACGATGGGAA
>JBIIQD010000280.1:0-4327 GCA_044342265.1 Hydrogenophaga sp.
CGACATCAACGCCATCCCCGATGCCGCGCCCGGCCCAATCACCGCCACGGCCTACAAGATGAAGGTGTCCGAATTCAGCCCGCGCATCGGTGCACTGTTCCAGCCCACGCCGCTGCACTCGTTCCACGTCTCTGCCGGATCTTCGTTCAACACGTCGGGGGATGCGTACTCGCTCAGCGCCGCCAACGCCGACACTGATCCGGAGAAAAGCGTCAACCTCGAACTGGGTGCCAAGCTCGACTCCGAAGACAAGCGATTCACCACCCGTCTGGCGCTGTTCCGTTCGACCAAATACAACGAGCGCAACACCGATCCCGACCGTCCGGTGGCCGTGCTCAGTGGCAAGCGCCACGTCGCCGGCTTCGAGGCCGACGTCACCGGTCGACTGACCCCGCAGTGGGAAGTTTTCGGCTCTTACATGTGGGTGCCAGTGGCGCGCGTGGACGAGGCGGCTGCCTGCCCAGTAACCGGTGCCTGCACGCAATCGGCCATCGGCGAACGTCCCGGTGACCGCCCGGCCCTCACGGCCGAGCACAGCGGCACGGTCTGGACCACCTACCAGTTCACGCCCCGCTTGCGCATGGGCGCCGGCGTGAACTTCCGCAGCGCGCAGAGCCCGATCCGCGTGGCCTGGAAGGTGCCTTCCTACGCCACGGTCGACCTGATGGCCGAGTACGTGTTCGACTTCGAACGCCTCTCGCTCAAGGCGCACCTGGGCAACGCTACCGACAAGCTCTACGCCGATCAGCTGTACCCGGCGCACTACGTGCCTGGCGCCGGCCGCAGCCTTCAAGTCACCGCCAGCCTGAAGTTCTGAGATCGCGGCATGCTTCTGACCCTTCCCGACATCCTTTCGGCCAACGACCTGCACGAAGCCCGGCGCCTGCTGCGCGAGGCACCCTGGGCCGATGGCCGGGAGAGTGCGGGCCCCCAGGCCCGCACTGTCAAGAACAACCAGCAGCTGCCGCACGGGTGCGATGCGGCGACCCGCATCCGGCAGATGGTGCTGGACGGCTTGAACCTCTCGGCGCTGTTCTTCAGCGCCGCGCTGCCACTGCGCATCTTCACGCCGCGCATCAACCGCTACCGCGGCGAGCACAACGCCTACGGCAACCACATTGACAACGCGGTGCGCCTCAAGGCCACGGCGGGCGGCGACACCGAGCACGTGCGCACCGACATTTCCTGCACCGTGTTCCTCAGCGATCCCGACGAATACAAGGGCGGCGAACTCACGGTCAGCGACACCTACGGGACCCGCGGCGTCAAACTGCCCGCGGGCCATGCCGTGCTCTACCCCGGCACCAGTCTGCACCAGGTCACGCCGGTCACCCGGGGCGAGCGCATCGCCTGCTTTCTCTGGGTGCAGAGCATGGTGCGCAGCGACGAACAGCGTCGACTGCTCCACGAGCTTGACATGAACCTGCTGGCCCTGCGCCAGCGCCACGGCGAAACCGCCGAGACCACCGGGCTGACCGGGACATACCACAACCTTTTGAGAATGTGGGCCGACACATGAAAGGCCCCCACGCTCCGCCGCTGCGCGGGTCGCTGCCCCCCGAGGGGGCTGATCCGGCTTGGGGCGGCCCAGCGCCGGATCATCGCGCGCCCGCCACGCTCGCAGACCACGAACAGCGCGCCCGCGAGCTGCTCGACCCCGGCGCCTGGGCCTATCTTTGTGGTGGCGCCGCCGACGAGATCACCCTGCGCGACAACCGCGAGGCCTGGCAGCGCATCCGCCTGCGGCCGCGCGTGTTGCGACCGCTCGCCAATGGTCACACGCGGCGCGAACTGCTCGGACGCACTTTGGATCACCCGCTGCTGGTCGCTCCCATGGCCTACCAAAGGCTGGCCCACGACCAGGGGGAGCTGGCCAGCGCGCTGGCGGCCGCGGTGCAAGGCGCCGGGTATGTGCTGAGCACCCAGGCCTCGGTGCCCATGGAAGACCTGGCGAAGCTGGTGCTGGACGAGCCCTCGCGGGGCCCCCTGTGGTTTCAGCTTTACCTGCAACCGGACCGCGCCTGGACCCGCGATCTGGTGGCACGCGCCGAATCGGCCGGGTTCGAAGCCCTGGTGCTGACCGTGGACGCCCCAGTGCAGGGTGCCCGTGACCGAGAACGGCGCGCGCTGTTCCGCCTGCCACCGCAGATCACGGCGATCAACCTGCCACCACAGGCTCGCGAGTTCGCCGTGCACACCCGCCTGTTCGACGGACTGCTGTCGCACAGCCCTGGCTGGAACGATCTGGACTGGCTGCGCAGCATCACGCGCCTGCCGATCCTGCTCAAGGGCATCACCCACCCCGATGACGCGACGCTGGCCGTCGCTCACGGCGCAGCCGGCGTGATCGTCTCCAACCACGGCGGTCGCACGCTGGACACGGTGCCGGCCACCGCCGACCTGCTGCCGGGGGTCGTTGCGGCCGTGGCCGGCAAGGTACCGGTGCTGGTCGATGGAGGGATCCACCGCGGTACCGATATCTTCAAGGCGCTCGCGCTCGGTGCCAAGGCGGTCCTGGTGGGTCGCCCGGTGCTTCACGGCCTTGCCAGCGGCGGCGCGCACGGCGTGGCCCATGTGCTGCGCCTGCTGTGCGATGAGCTGGACATCGCGATGGCACTTTGCGGCTGCCGCACGCTGGACGAAGTGATGCCCGCTCACTTGGCAGGCAGAAGGTCAGGACACCCATAAAAATTCCTCGATCGATCATTATTGATAACGATTCTCATTTATAATCAGCTCCATCAAATCGCCGAGCAACCTCATCGTATCGACGCCATGCCCACCACCCTCCTCGCCCTGTTCGGGGGTCTGCTGTTCCTGCTGGCCGCGCTGTGGTGGGTGTTTCGGGCCTGAGACCCCGACCTGACGCCGCGTCACCCGCCTACACTCATGACCTCCGCCATACTTGGCCAGCCTGCCCTGTCGCCCCAGGCCTTCCCGCCCGGACAGGAGGGCCCCACCCAAACGCCCCGCATGGACCGCCGCTTCGCTATCGTGGCCGCCGTGATCGGCTTTCACATGCTGGCCCTCTGGGCCTTGCAGGCCGGGCTGCTGCGCCGGGCGGTGGACCTGGTGGTGCCGGTGACGGTGCTGGCGGACCTGGTCGAGCCCCCGCAACCGCTGGTCGCTCCGGAGCCCACACCGCCCAAGCCGGCACCCGCCCCCAAGCCATTGGCTCCCGCTCCGCGTGTCGCTCAGACGCCTGCGCCGATGCCGCTGGCTGTGGCCGACCCGAACCCGGCGCCGCAGGCACCGACGGGCGTGGTCGCACCGCAACCGGTGGCGCCAGCGGCCCCGACAGTGACGGAGGCGGCACCGACCAAACCCGCTCCAGCGCCAGCCCGCAGCTCCAACGACGTCCGGGACAACTTCCAGGATCTTCCCGCACCACCTTATCCGCCCACCTCGTTGCGCATGAACGAACAGGGCTCCGTCTTGCTGGCCATCAAGGTCGAATCCAACGGCACGGCCAGCGACGTCAACGTGGTGCGCTCCAGCGGCTTCCCGCGCCTCGACGATGCCGCCATAAAGGCCGCGCTGCGCTGGCGCTATGTACCGCGCGGCGGCGGAACGCCCCGCCCCGACACCTACCAGTACACCGTGCGATTCGAAATCTACTGAACCTCACTCTTCACTCATCGCATCACACCATGGACACCTCCGTCACAAGCTCGGGCCTGGCCCACGTCTGGTCCCAAGGCGACGCCGTCACCCGCACCGTCGCCCTGGTGCTGCTGATCATGTCGCTGGCCACCTGGATCATCATTCTCTGGAAGGTGCTCGACCAGCGCGCCCAGCGCCAGCAGGCCAAGGCTTGCGAAAGCTTCTGGCACAGCGCCGACTTCGCCGAAGGACTGGACAAACTCGGCGCCCCCGACAACAACCCCTTCCGCGCCCTGGCAGTCGAAGGCCGTGAAGCGCAACGCCACATCCTGCACAAGGATGGCCGGCAGTCCCCGCAGCTGCATGACAGCCTGGACGTCAGCGACTGGATCGAGCGCTGCCTGCGCCGCACACTGGACGATCACACCGCCAAGGCCCAAAGCGGCCTGCCCGTGCTGGCCTCGGTGGCGTCGACCGCGCCTTTTGTTGGCCTGTTCGGCACCGTCTGGGGCATCTACCACGCTCTGCTGAGCATTGGCGCTGCCGGCCAAGTCAGCATCGACCAGGTGGCCGGACCGATCGGCGAGGCGCTGATCATGACTGCGCTCGGTCTACTGGTCGCGATCCCTGCGGTGCTGGGCTACAACGCCCTGGTCCGCGGCAACAAAACCATCTTGCACAAGCTCAACCGCTTTGCGCACGACCTGCACGCCTACTTCGTCAC
>JBIIQD010000281.1:0-4323 GCA_044342265.1 Hydrogenophaga sp.
GGCGGTTTGACACAGCGCTGCTCGCCGCGCTCGACCAGGCCTACGGCCGCGCGCCCGAGGTGCACCGCTGGGTGGTGCTGCCCGAGCGCTTTGCGCAGCGGCTGGAACTGGCCTTTCGGGTGGACGACGCGCCCGCGCTGCTGTTCGGCGCGCGCCGCCTGCTGCTCTCGTTGTGCGGCTGGCTCGCCGCGCGCCACAGCGGCACCACCGCGTTCACCCTGCACTGGGCGCACGACGCGATGCGCGCCCGGTCGGCGGGCGAGGGCGGCAGCCTCACCGTGCGCACCGCCGAGCCCACGCGCCAGATCGATCACCTCAGCCGCCTGCTGGTCGAGCACCTGGCCCGGGTGGAGCTGCTGGCCCCGGTGGGCGATCTGGAACTGATCGCCGACGAAGTGCTGCCGCTGGAGGAACACAGCGCCTCCTGGCTGCCCGACGACCACGCGGGCGGCGAAGCGCTGCCACTGGTGCTGGAGCGCATCGCCGCGCGCCTGGGGCCGCAGCGTGTGCTGCGCCCGGTGCTGTGCGAAGACCACCGGCCCGAGTGGATGTGCCGTTGGCAAACCGCTGACGAGGCCTTGCCCAGAAAGTCCGTGCCCATCAACGAGTGGCCGCAGCCCGGCTTCATCCTCGGCGCGCCGCTCAAGCTGCTGGTGCGCGGCGAGCGGCCGTACTACCAGGGGGAGCTGCAACTGCTCGTCGGCCCGCAGCGGGTGGAGGGCGGCTGGTGGGACCGCGACGAAGCCGCCGGGCAGATCCGCAACGTGGTGCGCGATTACTGGGTCGCGCAGTCGGCGCAGGCGGGCGTGTTGTGGGTGTTCCAGACGCGGCTGGACGAGGCGCCTGCTTGGTTCTTGCACGGAATTTATGCCTGACCCCCGCCGCGCTGCGCGCGACCCCCTTCCAGGGGGCGATGCGAGTGGCCCGGCAGAGCCGGTTCCACCGCATCCTGGGTTTGGGCACGTCGCGCCGGAAGAGGTGTCGGAGGGGGTGCGCTCCCTCCATTCGGAGGGCTCGCCATGACGCCACAACCCCCGGGCATCCCCCACTACGCCGAGCTGATGTGCCTGTCCAACTTCAGTTTTCTGCGCGGTGCGAGTCGGCCAGAGGAGCTGGTGGACCGCGCCCATGCGCTGGGCTACAGCGCGCTGGCGCTGACCGACGAGTGTTCGCTGGCCGGCATCGTGCGGGCCCACGTGGCCGCGAAGGAGCGCGGCTTGAAGCTGCTGGTGGGCAGCCAGTTCCGGGTGCGGTGCGACGCGCCGTTCACGCTCGTCGTGCTCGCCACCCAGCTCAACGGTTACGGCAACCTCTGCGAGTTCATCACCCGCCTGCGCCGCACCGCGCCCAAGGGCAGCTACCGGCTCGCGCTCACAGACATCAGCCCCGACGCGCTGGCCGACTGCCTGGTGATCGCCGTGCCGCAGCGCGGCAGCACGCAGGATCAGATGGACACGGTGGCGCGCTGGCTGTTGTTGCACTTCGTGGGCCGCTGCTGGTTGGGCGTGGAGCAGTTGCGCCTGATGGACGACGAGGTGCGCCTGCACCGGCTGCGCCAGAGCAGCGAACTCACCGCCGTGCCGCTGGTGGCGGTGGGCGACGTGCACATGCACCTGCGCTCGCGCAAGGCGCTGCAAGACGTGCTCACCGCCACGCGCATCGGCCAGCCGCTCACCGCCTGCGGCTTTGCCCTCGCGCCCAACGCCGAGCAGCGCCTGCGCTCGCGCCTGGCGCTGGCGCAGCGTTACCCCGAAGCCTTGCTGACCGAGACGCTGAAGCTGGCCGAGCGTTGCCACTTCTCGCTCGACGAGCTGCGCTACCAGTACCCGAGCGAGGTGATTCCGCCCGGCGAAACACCGGCGACGTATTTGCGCCGCCTGGCCTACGAAGGCATGGGTCGGCGCTGGCCCGCGGGCGCTTCTGAAAAAGTGCAGCAGCAGGTGGAGCACGAGCTGACGCTGATCGCCGAACTGGGCTACGAGCACTACTTCCTGACCGTGTACGACATCGTGGCCTTCGCACAGTCGCAGCACATCCTGTGTCAGGGCCGCGGCTCGGCGGCCAACAGCGCGGTCTGCTACTGCCTGGGCATCACCGAGGTGGACCCCGACCGCACCTCGGTGCTGTTCGAGCGCTTCATCTCCAAGGAGCGCAACGAGCCGCCCGACATCGACGTGGACTTTGAACACGAACGGCGCGAAGAAGTCATTCAGTACCTTTACGCCAAATACGGCCGCGAACGCGCTGCGCTCACCGCCACCGTCATCAGTTACCAGCCGCGCAGCGCCCTGCGCGACGTGGGCAAGGCGCTGGGGTTTGAAGAAGCCGCACTCGACGCGCTGGGCAGCGGCCACCGCTGGTGGAGCGAAGACGGTCTGGCGCCCGATCGCATCCGCCAGGCCGGGCTCGACCCCGACAGCCTGCAACTGCGCCAGCTCGTCGCGCTCACCGGCCAGCTCATGGGTTTTCCGCGCCACCTGTCGCAGCACACCGGCGGTTTCGTGCTGACCCAGATGCCGCTCTCGCGCATGGTGCCGATTGAAAACGCCGCCATGGCCGACCGCACCGTCATCGAGTGGGACAAGGACGACCTCGATGCCATGGGCCTCTTGAAGGTGGACGTGCTCGCGCTCGGCATGTTGACCGCCATCCGCAAGTCGCTCGACTTCATCGGCCAGCGCAAGGGCTTTGTGTTCCAGATGCAGGACATCCCGCCCGAAGATGAAAGCACCTACGACATGATCTGCGCCGCCGACACCGTGGGCGTGTTCCAGATCGAGAGCCGCGCGCAGATGAGCATGCTGCCGCGCCTGCGCCCGCGCTGTTTCTACGACCTGGTGATCGAGGTCGCGCTGGTGCGGCCCGGCCCCATCCAGGGCGGCGCGGTGCACCCCTACCTGAACCGCCGCCAGGGCAAGGAACCGGTGGACTACCCGCCCGGGCTCGACGCCGCGCTCCAGCGCACCCTGGGCGTGCCGGTGTTCCAAGAACAGTGCATGCAGATCGCCATCATCGCGGCCGGCTTCACCCCCGGCGAGGCCGACGGCCTGCGCCGCGCCATGGCCGCCTGGAAGCGCAAAGGCGGCCTCGGCAAGTACCAGGCCCGTTTGCTGACGGGCATGGCCGAGCGCGGCTACGCGCCCGAGTTCGCGCAGCGCGTGGTCGAGCAGATCAAGGGTTTCTCCAGCTACGGCTTTCCTGAGAGCCACGCCGCCAGCTTCGCGCTGCTGGTGTATGCCAGTTGCTGGATCAAGCACCACCACCCGGCCGAGTTCCTGGCCGCCATGCTCAACAGCCAGCCGCTGGGTTTTTATTCACCGAGCCAGCTGGTGCAAGACGCGCAACGCCACGGCGTCGAGGTGCGGCCGGTGGATGTGATGGAGAGCGGCTGGGACTGCACGCTCGAAGACACCCTGGGCCAACAACCCGCTGTGCGCCTGGGCCTGCGCATGGTCAGCGGCCTCTCGCGCGATGAAGCGCAGCGCATCGTGGTCGCCAGAGGGGGAGCCAACCCAGCACACACCGAGGAACCGGCTTTGCCGGGCCCATGGTGTGGCCCCCCTGGGGGGGAGACGCGAAGCGGCGCAGGGGGGAGATTTGTTGACGCAGAAGACCTCGCCCGCCGTGCCGATCTCGACCGCCAGACCCTGCAACAACTTGCCGCCGCCGATGCGCTGCTCAGCCTCAGCGGCCACCGCCGTCAACAGGTCTGGGACTCCGCTGCCCTCAAAGCCGCGCCCGTGTTGCTCAAAGAAGCGCCGGTCGAAGAAGACACGCTCGACCTGCCCGAAGCGCCCGAAGGCGAAGCCATCGTCTGGGACTACACCAGCCTGGGCCTCACCCTGCGCCGCCACCCGCTGGCCCTGCTGCGCGAGCGCTTGAACCAGCGCCGCTTCATGACCGCCGAAGCCCTGAAGAGCGCGCCCGACGGACGCCTCGTGCGCGCCTGCGGCATCGTCACCTGCCGCCAGCAGCCCGGCACCTCCCATGGCGTGGTGTTCGTGACGCTGGAAGACGAAACCGGCAGCGTGCAAGTCATCATCTGGAAAGCCCTGCGCGAACGCCAGCGCCAAGAACTCACCCGTTCACGGCTGATGGCGGTGTACGGCACCTGGCAGCGCGAGGGCGAGGTCTGCAACCTGATCGCAGGGCGGCTGGAAGACCTCACGCCTTTGCTGGGGCGGCTGGCGACGGAGAGCCGGGACTTTCATTGAAGACTGGGCGCGCGGCTTGCGCATCTTTCCAGATCATTCAACAGCAAGTGGTTTTGCACAAGCCCTGCGGGCGATGACAACCGCTGAATGCGCTCGCCCTGTTGAACCT
>JBIIQD010000189.1:0-5541 GCA_044342265.1 Hydrogenophaga sp.
GGGCGATGCGCAGGCCCCGGCGCGGCAGCGTGCCCTCGCGCAGGTAGTGGCCGCCGCAGAAGTCGGGGTCGGTCACGATGGCGCGGCGCGCGACCTCGTTGAAAGCGATGTTCTCGGCCGTGAGGTTAGGCGCGCTGGCCACCACCACCGCGTGGCGCACCCGGTCCGGGTACTGCAGGGTCCAGCTCAGAGTCTGCATGCCGCCCAGGCTGCCGCCCATCACCGCGGCCAGGGTCTGAATGCCCAGCACGTCGAGCAGACGCGCCTGGGCGTTGACCCAGTCTTCCACCGTGACCACCGGGAAGTCGGCGCCCCAGGGCTGGCCGGTGGCGGGGTTGGTGTGGGTGGGGCCGGTGCTGCCAAAACACGAGCCGAGGTTGTTCACGCCAATCACGAACCAACGGTGAGTGTCCACCGCCTTGCCCGGCCCGATCATGTTGTGCCACCAGCCTTCGCTGCGCGGCAGCGGCTGGCCATGTTCGTCGGCGTGGAAGCCCGCCACATGGTGGCTGGCGTTGAGGGCGTGGCAGATCAGCACCGCGTTGGAGCGGTCGGCGTTGAGCGTGCCGTAGGTTTCATAGACCAGCTCGTAGGCCGGCAACACAGCCCCGCTTTTCAGGGGCAGCGGCTCGGCAAAGCGCTGGGTCTGGGGCGTGACGATCACGGTGGTTCACCTCGGGCCTGGCCAGGCCCAAAAAACAAAAATCCCGGTGCCGCAAGGTGCGAGACCGGGAGTCCCCCCTTTAGCGGTATTTGTAAAGCGCCCGCAATCCGGACAAATCGGCGCTGGCGATGAGTATAGAGGGAAGCCTGTCGGCGCAAGCAAGGCTCACCAAGAACCCAGCCACAGGATTCCTGTTGCAATTGCGCACCAGCTCGACGCAGGGCTTGACGTCCCCCCAAAAAAGTTGGTTGCCTTTTTGCAAACCGCGCATAATGCAGCGGCGAGCGTCGAAAGCGCGCGCAACACAAGTGATCGGTTGGTTTCGCGTGCTACAGGATTGTTTGCTGCCGGGGCTCCATCGCTATCTTTATCAGTGTTTCTAGGAGTCCCGACCATGGGCAACAAACTGTACGTGGGCAACCTGCCCTACACCGTGCGCGACGAAGACCTGCAACAGTCTTTCAGCGCCTTTGGCTCTGTCAACAGCGCCAAGGTCATGATGGAACGCGACACCGGTCGCTCCAAAGGTTTTGGCTTTGTCGAGATGGGCAGCGATGCCGAAGCCCAAGCGGCCATCGAAGGCATGAACGGGCAGTCCCTGGGCGGCCGCAGCCTGGTGGTGAACGAAGCGCGTCCGATGGAAGCCCGCCCACCCCGCAGCGGCGGTGGTGGTTTCGGCGGTGGCCGTCGTGAAGGCGGCTATGGCGGTGGTGGTGGCGGCGGCGGTGACGGCGGTTTCCGCAGCCCCTACGGCAACGGCGGTCGTCGCGAAGGTGGCGGTGGCGGTGGTGGCCGCGGTGGCTACTGAGCGCGGCTGAGCGCCTTCCCGGCCAGCGGGCCGGAAAACGAAAAAACCCCTCGATCATGTCGAGGGGTTTTTTGTTTCTGGGCCTTGGGCACACCCGTTCATGGGGAAGCGGAACCGCCTTCGCCCTGGCGGTGTTTTCGTGGACGTCCTGACAGCAACTTGTCAAAAAGCCCGTTGGGGAGCAGCCGCAGCAACTTGGCCACCATCCCCATCTGCCACGGAATCACCTGGTAACTGGCGCCAGCGTCAATTGCAGCAAAAGCGCGATCAGCGAAGGCTGTCGGGCTCATCAAGAAGGGCATCGGGTAACGGTTCTGCTGGGTCAAGGGCGTGTCCACGTAGCCGGGCAACAGCGTGACCACCCGAACACCGCTGCCGCGCAGTTCACCGCGCAGGCTCTCGCAATAGGCCACCACCGCCGCCTTGCTGGCGCAATAGGCCCCGTGTCCAGGCAAGCCTCGAATGGCAGCGACACTTGCGATGCCAACCAGCCGGCCACGCCCCTGCTTGCACATCGGCCCGACAAAGGGGTGAAAGGTGGAGGCCAGTCCGGTGTTGTTGGTGGCAAAAGTCTGCGCCATCACCGCCAGGTCGCCGCGCTGCTCGGTGTCCATGCCGATGCTGACACCGGCGTTGGCCACCACCACCTCAGGCACTCCCTGGGCCTCAAGACACTCGTGCCCGGCCTGAACAATGCTGTGCACATCCGCCACGTCTGCACGATAGACCCGGCAGCGCTGAGCGTCCCATCCCTGCGCGTCGGCCCAGGTCTGCAAGGTCTCACTGCGACGGGCCACCAGCGCCAGCCGCCAACCCGATTGCGCAAAGCGCAAGGCAAGGGCCTGGCCGATGCCGCTGGAAGCGCCGGTGATGAATACCAAGGGCGGGGCTTCTGCGCTCATGGGCGTGGTGCAAACACGGCCTTGACCTGGCCGGTCATTTCAACCACGCGGGCGTCACCCCGGTAATCGAGCGTACCCGCGTAAATCTGATCTGCACCGCGGATCAGGACCACTGGACGCTCGGAAGAAACCTGTTCCGGGTTGGTGACCACCCGAAGCTGCTCTCCATGAAACTCCATGCGCGGCAGCAACTCGCCTTTGGCTCCACGGCTGGCCTGGCGCAAGACAGCCGCTTCGCCCTCCAGCATGAATTCAGTCCCTTCATCATTGCCAGTGATCTTGCGCGCCGTGGCTGTCGACAGCTGGCGCTGCGGCCCAAAAGACCGAATGCGCGCCGCATCCACCACCAGGGTTCCGGTGTCAGGATGGTGGCGGGCCTCAGCACCATACAACTCGGTCTTGAGCGCTCCACCGGGCTCAAACACCTTGACAGAAAAGCGCTGCATGAAATAGTCGGGCTCATTCGTGACTTCCCGCTTCGCTCTGGGCGGTTCGGGTTCGGGTGTGGCCTTGAGCAGCCAGTAAGACGCCAGCGCCAGCAGCAGCATCAACACCACCGGCAGGTAGATCGACAGCTGGTCCCACCAGCGAGACAGGCTGCGCCGGCGCTTCAAAGGCGCCGGCGCCGGCACCACCACATTGGTCACCGGGAGGTTCATCGTGCGGCCTCCTCCAGCATGCTCGCGTAAGCGCCCTGTGCCACCAGCAACAAATCGCACAGTTCGCGCACAGCGCCGGCGCCGGGCAGCGAGCGGGTGACATGGTGCGCCAGTGCCAACGCCTCGGCGTGCGCAGACGGCGGTACACAGGCCAGCGCGGCACGGCGCAGCATCGGCAGGTCTGGCCAATCGTCGCCCATTGCCGCCGCCTCAGACCAGTCCAGCCCCAGTCGGGTCAACGTCGCTTCGGCTGCCGGCCGCTTGTCCTCAGTCCCCAAGGCGAGCTCGGTCACACCCAGCGCCTCCAGGCGCCTGCGCAACGGCAACGAATCTCGCCCACTGATCACTGCAGGCGTGATGCCAGCCCGCTGCAACAACTTGATGCCATGGCCGTCCAGCGTGTGAAAGCGCTTGAGTGTTTCGCCCGCTTCACTGAAATACAAGCCGCCATCGGTCAGTACGCCGTCGACATCCAGAAACACCACCCGCACCGGCTGCGCCCGCAGCAGCAGCTCTGGCTCGAAGTTCAGCGCGGGGCGCAGCGGTGGCAGATCAGAAGACATGGCGCAATGCTAACGAGGAAACGTTCGGGTAAGGTGTCTTCCGGCCAGGGCGATGCGGAACCGTCTTTGCCGGGCCGCCAGCGCCGCACCCGGGGGGTGACGCGCGCAGCGCGGCGCAGGGGGGCCACATTCAGGGGTGGTCAAATGACTTTCGCCCGCATCAGGTCATTGCTGTTCAGGGCGCCCACCAGTGCTCCGGTGGCATCGACCACCAACACACTGGTGATGCGGCTGGCCTCCATCAAATCGGCTGCCACCACCGCAAGCGCATCGGCCTGCACGGTTCGCGGATTGGCATGCATGACCTCGGCTGCGGTGAAGGCCCGCAAATCGCTGCTGTTGCCGGACTTTTCGATCAGGCGACGCAGGTCGCCGTCGGTGAAGATGCCCAGCACCCGGTCATCGCCATCGACGATCGCGCTCATGCCCAGGCCTTTGGCGCTGATTTCCCGCATCAGTGCCATCAGTCCCGCATCGCGGCTCACGCGAGGCACATCGTTGCCGCTGCGCATCACATCGCTCACATGGGTCAACAACTTGCGCCCCAGCGACCCGCCCGGATGCGAGCGGGCAAAGTCGTCGGCCTTGAAACCCCGCGCATCCAGCAGGGCCACCGCCAGTGCATCGCCCAATGCCAGCTGCGCTGTCGTACTCGCAGTCGGCGCCAGGTTGTGCGGGCAGGCTTCCTTGGCCACGGCGGTGTCCAGCACCACGTCCGCGTGGCGCGCCAGCGTGGAGTCGTTGTTGCCAGTGAACGCAATCAGCGGCACTCCCATGCGCTTGATCAGGGGCAGGATGGCGCTGAGCTCTTCGCTCTCGCCACTGTTGCTGATGCCCAGCACCACATCTTGCGGCGTGATCATGCCCAGATCGCCATGGCTGGCCTCGGCAGGATGCACGAACATGGCTGGCGTGCCGGTCGAAGCCAGCGTCGCAGCGATCTTGCGACCGATGTGGCCGCTCTTTCCCATGCCGGTGACGACCACCCGCCCGGTACAAGCCATCAGGCACTGCACGGCCTGCACGAACCGGCCATCGATCCGGGCCAGCAGCGCCGCCACCGCATCGACTTCGATCTGCAGCGTTTCACGCGCCATCGCCTGCACGCGCGCGGAGTCGACCAGGGTTGCCTTGCTCATCGCACGATTATCGCTGCGGCGCCGCGGCGCTGCCTCTGGTCAAGCCAGTACCATCAGACCATGAACTCGCTGGACATCACGCTGCTGTACCTGCTAGCCGCCGTCCTGGGCGTGGTCGGTTGCCGGATGCTCAAGCTCCCTCCGATGCTGGGCTACCTGGTGGTTGGCGTGGTGATTGGCCCCAATGCGCTGGCACTGGCGCAGGACTCGGCCGGTCTGCGCCACCTGGCCGAGTTCGGGGTGGTGTTCCTGATGTTCGTGATCGGGCTGGAGTTCAGCCTGCCCAAGCTCAAGGCCATGAAACGCCACGTGTTCGGCCTGGGTTTGTCGCAGGTGGTGCTGACCATCTTGCTGACCACACTGGCTTCCCTGGCGCTGGGCCTGCTGCTGCCGACCTGGTGGAAGCTGGAGTGGCAGATGGCGCTGGCCCTGGGCGGGGTGATGTCCATGAGCAGCACCGCCATCGTGATCAAGCTGGTGGCCGAGCGGCTGGAGCTTGAGTCGGACCACGGCAAACGTGTGGTCGGCATTCTGCTTTTCCAGGACTTGGCCGTGGTGCCGCTGCTGGTGCTGATTCCGGCGCTGGGTTCCCCGCCCGATCAGCTCTTCATGTCCCTGGGCATCGCACTGATCAAAGCAGTGGTGCTGCTGGGCATTTTGCTCACCGGCGGCCAGAAGGTGATGCGCTGGTGGCTGACCCTGGTGGCGAGGCGCAAGAGCGAAGAGCTGTTCATGCTCAACCTGCTGCTGATCACGCTGGGCCTGGCCTGGCTGACCGAGCTCGCGGGCCTGTCGCTGGCCCTGGG
>JBIIQD010000053.1:0-10082 GCA_044342265.1 Hydrogenophaga sp.
ATGGCACTCGACCTGGACCCCGACCGGGTGCGCCAGGCCGCCGCCGCCGGGCATTCGGTGGTGTTCGGTGACGCTGCGCGCCTGCAGGCCCTGCTGGCCGCCGGCCTGAACCGCGCCAGCGCGGTCGTCATCACCTACATCGAGACCGCCAGCGCCCTCAAGGTGCTGCACCATGCGCACGAGCACGCACCGCAGGTGCCGGTGGTGGTGCGCACCATCGACGACGCGGACGAAACCCGACTGCGCAGCGCCGGCGCCACCGAGGTGGTGCCCGAAGCGATCGAGGCCAGCCTGATGCTGGCCAGCCATGCGCTGGCGCTGGTGGGCGTGCCGATGCGGCGCGTGATCCGGGTGGTGCAGGACCAGCGCGACGCGCGTTACAACCTGCTCAAAGGCTACTTCCACGGCGCCGACGACAACGGCCTGGACGAGGCCGAACACGAGCGCCTGACCACGGTCACCATTCCGCCCGGTGGGCGCAAGGTGGGCAAGCGCCTGGGCAGCCTGGCACTGGAGTCCACCGGTGTGCGGGTGGCCAAGCTGCGGCGGGCCAATGGCCGTGGCGAAGCGTTTGATGACGACACGTTGCTCGAAGGCGGCGACACGCTGGTGCTCAGCGGTCGGGCCACCGCGCTGGCGCTGGCGGAAGAAAGGCTGCTCTCCGGCAAGGGCTGAACGCGGGTTGGGGCTTGGCGCGCCGGGCGCTCGACTCATAACCTGCATGGATATATGGTCTATCGACGGCGGCGATTCCAGAGATCCACCAGCCGTTCTTAAATGCGAGAGTTTCTCAACCCCCAATTTTTGGAGACTTTGATGATCGACCGTCGCGCTTTCCTGGGTGCAGGCATGGCCGGTGCCGCTTCCCTGAGCTTCACTTCTGTTTGGTCTCAGCAGGCCGCGCCCAACTTTGGCCCACCCACCTTGCCAACCACCGGCTTCAAACGCATGAAGCTCGGCGCGATGGAGGTCATTGCTTTGAACGACGGCGCCCTGCGCCGCCCGCTGGGCGAAGAATTCGTGCGCAACGTGCCGCTGGAGCAAGTCAAGTCGCTGCTGGCCTCACAGAGCCTGCCCACCGACTATGTGGACATTCCATTCACGCCGTTTCTGGTGGTCAGCCCGGCAGGCCGGTTCCTGATCGACACCGGCTTTGCCGACAACGGCCCGCCCACCACGGGCAAGATGGTCGGGAACCTGGCCGCCGCTGGCTTCAAGCCCGAAGACATCGACCATGTGGTCATCAGCCACTACCACGGCGACCACATCAACGGCCTGCGCAAGAAGGACGGCTCGCTCATGTTTCCCAAGGCCAAGGTGCATGTGCCGGCGCCCGAACACGCTTTCTGGTTTGACGACGCCAAGATGAACGCCGCACCGCCCGCTGCGCGTGGCGGCTTCGACAATGCGCGCCGGGTCATCGGCGGGCTGCCCGCTGAGATGGTGGTGAAATTCGAACCCGGCGCGGAACTGGCGCCCGGCATCCGCTCCGAAGCCGCCTTTGGCCACACACCCGGCATGAGCCTGGTCAGCGTCACCAGCGAAGGCCAGAAGTTTGTGTACGTGGCCGACGTCACCAACGTGCCCTCGCTGTTCGCGCGCAGCCCCGACTGGGCGGTGCAGTTCGACATGGACGCCGAGATGGCACGCCAGACGCGCCGCCGCGTCTTCGACATGCTGGTCAAAGACAAAACCCTGGCTGGCGGCTTCCACTTCCCCTTCCCGGCATTCGGCTCACTGGAAGCGGCGGGCAACGGTTACCAGTTCAAGCCGGTCGCCTGAGCGAAGTGACTTCGGCCCAGGATGCGGTGGAACCGGCTTCGCCGGGCCACTCGCATCGCCCCCTTGAGGGGGTGACGCCGCAGGCGGCGCGGGGGTGTCTCCCCTACCTCGAGGGGGTGTCTTCATAATCCAGCTATGGACACCTCCACCTACCTCAAGAGCCACATCCGTACCGTGCCTGACTGGCCAGCGCCAGGAGTGCAGTTCCGCGACATCACGCCGCTGCTGCACGACCCCAAGGTGTTCCGGGTGCTCATCGACACCTTTGTGCACCGCTACATGGACCCGGCACTGCGGCCCACCGTGGTGGCGGGTTTGGACGCGCGGGGCTTCATCATCGGCTCGGTGCTGGCCTACGAGCTGGGTGTCGGCTTCGTGCCGATCCGAAAGAAGGGCAAGTTGCCGTTCACCACAGTGGAAGAAACCTACGAACTGGAGTATGGCAGCGCAACAGTTGAGCTGCACACCGACGCGGTGAAACCGGGCGACCGCGTGCTGCTCATCGACGACCTGATCGCCACTGGCGGAACCATGATGGCCGGTCGACGTTTGCTGGAAAAGTTGGGCGCTGAAGTGATGGAAGGCGCCGCCATCGTGGACCTGCCCGAGCTGGGTGGTTCACACAAGCTCAGGGCCTCCGGTCTGCAGTTGTTCACTCTGGTGGACTTCTCTGGTCATTGAATCGGCACCCAGACCAGCCTCCAGAGGAGCCGGTCCTTCAGAGTTTGCCGTACTGGGTCTCACTCAGTTCTGAGAACCCGCTGTGGGCGTCTGGCCGGGCGTGTGGGGCAGCGTCTGGCGCCGGCTCCATGCGGTGTGCAGGTAGGGCCGGCGATTGCAGAGCCTTGCGAAAGGCGACCACTTCTTCTGGCTCCAGGGGCTGCACCCGACCCGGCGCTGGCCTGATGTCCAAGGCATCGGCCTGCGTGTTTGTCATCGCTTCTCGCCGGGTCTGTGCAGCCACCGAGGCCTTGAGCGCAACGCCTCTCTGGTCGTGAACAGCTTGACGGCGCCAGTACACCGCCTGTACCTGCATCGAGTGGCGGGAGCGGGCACTGCTTTGAACCCAGCGCTCGATTTCAAGGAGGTACTCGTCTGGCATCACATCAGCGGGCAATGACAGGTCCACCAGCACCAGAAATCCGTCGCCGCTGGAGTCCAGCGCCAGTACTTTGAACTCGTAGCTGGTCGACAGAACGCCCGCTCGGATCAGGGATTCGCGCACCACTGAAAACAGTTGTTCGCGGCGCAGGATCCGCCGACCCCTGCGCGGCGAAATCAGCGGCAATGTGGTCTGTCCAAAAGAGCGGCGAGGCTTGGCACGCCCACCATTGGCAGCGTTGTCGGTTTTCTTGGCTTGAAGCCAGCGCAGCAAGGACATGGGCGCAGTATGCCTTTGACAATGTGTTTTTTGCCAGAGAAATGGGCCACCTTGGCCCCGCAAATTTCCCAACGGGTGACGAAACGTCGTGTTCAGGTCACAGCCACCCTTTTGGGGCGGTGGTACATGCGCCGGGCCAGTACGGTCGCCATGGCCACAGTCAAATCCAGCGCCACCGCAGGATGTCGCTGTCCCAGTTCCCGAAAACGCAACGGCGTGAGGCACCAGAGGCGGCTGACAGTGCCGGCGTGCACCGAAGCGCTGCGAGGCAAATGGCTGAAGAACGCACCTTCTCCCAGCAATGAGCCTGAGTTCACCACGGCGATGCGCACCCTGTCCTTGTCGTCTTCGTAGTGCACCGTCAGGCTCCCGCTTTCAACAAAATACACCGTGCGGTCCTTGACACCTTGTTCAATCAGGATCTGCCCCTGGCGCAAAGACACTCCCTGCAAGTAATCGCCCAGAACCAGCCACTGGGCATCGTTCAGGTTTAGCGGCACAGCATCGAGAGCGCTGCTGCCTCGCATGGCTTTTGCAAGGTCGAGCACATCAAAGCGCGCAGCAGCAAAAACGGGTGAGACGTTCATACCCGCACCTTAACGGCGATTGCTACCTCGGCACAAGCACTTGCTTACTTTTGTTTACATATGTGTTCCGGGCGGTCGACCTGGACACACCAGCGGCGGCGCCGGTCACTTCCCGATACAGAAACGCGAAAAGATCTCGCCCAGCAAATCATCGGCGCTGAACGCGCCCGTGATCTCACTCAGCGCCTGTTGTGCCAGCCGCAGTTCTTCGGCCATCAGGTCCAGGTGCTCGGCCCGCGCGGCCAGGCAGTCGTGTGCCTGGTCCAGGTGCCCACCCACCCGGCGCAACGCTTGCAGGTGCCGCTCACGCGCCATGAACAGGCCGTCACCGGCGTGTTGCCAGCCGGCGAGCTGCAGCAAGCGCTGCCGCAACGCTTGCAGTCCATCGCCCTGTCGCGCAGAGATCGACAGCCCACCAGCGCTCAGGCCTTGGATCAACAGTTCGCGCGCGCCCTCCACACAGCGGTCCAGCTTGTTCCAGATCTGCAGCACAGTCACGCCAGCCGGCAAACCGGCGGCGATCGCCGCATCGGCCGCCTGGTAGGCGGGCTGATCACAGCGGGTGAGGTCGTGCAGGAACAGCACCGCGTCGGCCTTTTCGATCTGGACCCAAGCGCGCTGGATACCCATGCGCTCGACCTCGTCCACATCATCGCCATCGCGCAAACCCGCAGTATCGACCACGTGCAGCGGCACGCCTTCGATCTGGATGGTTTGCTGCACCACGTCGCGCGTGGTGCCGGCGATGGGGGTGACGATGGCCAGCTCCGCACCCGCCAGCGCGTTGAGCAGCGAGCTTTTGCCCGCGTTAGGTTGCCCCGCAATCACGACCTTCAGCCCATCTCTTAACAACGCTCCCTGCTGGGCCTCGTTCTGCACGGCGGCCAGTCGTTCGCGCAGGCGACCGAGCTGACCACTGGCGTCGGCCTTCTGCAAGAAGTCGATTTCTTCTTCCGGAAAATCGAGCGTGGCCTCGACCAGCATGCGCAGGTTGATCAGGGCATCGCGCAGCGCGTGGATGCGCTCGGAGAACACGCCCGCCAGCGAGCGGCTGGCGCTGCGCGCGGCGGCCTCGGTGCTGGCGTCGATCAAATCGGCCACGGCCTCGGCCTGGGCCAAGTCCAGCTTGTCGTTGAGGAAGGCGCGCTCGGTGAACTCGCCCGCTCGTGCCGGGCGCAGGCCGCGCAGCAGCGGCTGGCCGTGGGCATCCGCCGTTTGAGCCACCTGCAGGCAACGCGCCACCAGCAACTGCAACACCACCGGCCCACCGTGACCATGCAGCTCCAACACGTCTTCCCCGGTGTACGAATGCGGCCCGGGAAACCACAGCGCCAGGCCATGGTCGATGGGCTGCCCGGCCGCGTCCGGGAACGGCAAGTAGGTCGCTTCGCGGGCCTTCAGTGAGCGCCCCAGCAATCCGGCCACGAACGAAGCCAACCCCTGACCCGACACCCGCACAATGCCCACCGCCCCGCGACCAGGCGCGGTCGCAATGGCAACGATGGGATCACGAGACGCGGCGAGCATGGGGAGATTTTGCGGCAGAGGGTTTCAGAAACAGAAAGGGCCCGCAAAAGCAGGCCCGGCCAAGCGAAGTGACTTGTTCCAGAGACACCGAGGAACCGGCTTTGCCGGGCCTCTGGTGTCGCCCCACTTTGAAGGGGGGAGCCGCGCAGCGGCGCAGGGGGTTACTTCTTAAAAAGTTCGAACGGGTTCGTGATCTTCAGCGGCACACCCATCTTGTGGTTGATAAAGGCCTGCTGTGCGATGGTCAGCAAGTTGTTCGTGATCCAGTACAGCACCAGGCCGGCCGGGAAGAAGAAGAACATCACCGAGAACATCAGCGGCATCATCCACATCAGCTTGGCTTGCAATGGATCGGGCGGCAGCGGGTTCAGCGCGGTCTGCACGATGGTCGTCAACGTCATCACGAATGGCAGAACGTAATAAGGGTCCAGCGTGGACAGGTCGGTGATCCAGCCGACCCAGGGTGCGTTGCGCATTTCCACCGACGACAACAATACCCAGTACAGCGCAATGAACACCGGAATCTGGATCAAGATCGGGAAGCAGCCACCCAGCGGGTTGACCTTCTCCTCCCGGTACATCTTCATCATTTCCTGCTGCATCATTTGCGGATTGCCCTTGAGGCGCTCACGCATCTCCATGATGCGCGGGTTGATCGCCTTCATCTTGGCCATGGAGCGGTAGGCGCTGGCGTTGAGCCAGTAGAACGCGGCCTTGAGCAGCACCACCAGCAGCACGATGGCCCAACCCCAGTTGCCCACGTAGCCGTGGATCTTTTCCAGCAGCCAGTACAGCGGCTTGGCCAGAATGGTCAACCAGCCGTAGTCCTTCACCAGCTCCAGGCCAGGCGCCACCGTTTCCAGCACGGTCTCCTGCTGCGGACCGACAAAAAGGCGCGCTTCCACCGCCTGGCTCTGACCCGGCTCCACCGTGGGCAATTTGGTGATACTGCCCACGGCATAGAGGTTGTTGTCAAGCTTGCGGGCAAAGTTGTCGCGCGCCACGCCATCAGCCAGCAGCCATGCGCTCGTGAAATAGTGCTGCACCATGGCGACGTAGCCGTCGCTGGCGGTCTTGACGAAGTCGGCCTTGTCTTTGGCAATGTCGCCGAAATCGACCTTCTGGAATTTCTGCTGTTCGGTGTAGACCGCCGGGCCCGTGAAGGTGGAATAAAACGGGGTTTCGTTGGTGGTCAGCTTGCCGTCGCGCACCAACTGCACGTACAGCTGCGGGTTGGCTGCCGAAGCGCCCACGTTGACCACCTCGTGGCGCACACCGATCACATAGCTGCCGCGTTGCAGCGTATAGGTCTTGAGCAACTTGAGGCCACCCACGTCGACCGATTCGAACCTGATCTGCAGCTCGTTGGCGCCGTCGGCCAGTGCGGTCGGCCCAGGCACCAGCGTCATGGGTGTCTTGTGGGTGGGGAAAGTGCCACCGATCAAGCCCGTCTGCGCAATGTAGGTATGGTCCGCCGTTTGTGTCAGCAATTCAATCGGGGGGGTACCGAGCTGGCCGCTGGCGTGCTTGAGCAAGCTGGCGCCAATCAACGAACCACCTTCACTGTTGAAGCTCAGTTTGAACACATCGGTGGTCACTTCCTGGCGAGCGGCCACAGGAGCAGGCGCACCCGCGTCCGGTGTGCCAATCGCCGCCGACGGCGCGGCTCCCGAGGCGGAGACGGTGGGCACGCTGGCGTCGGTCGGCGCAGCCGCCTTCGGATCCGCCGGCGCCGTCACGGCAGGCGAAGGGAAGAAGGTGGGCGCATTGCCATTGTGGATCTGCCATTTGTCCCAGATCAGGACCATCGAAAAACCAAAGACCACCCAGAGGATGGAACGGCGAATGTCGTTCATGAGGGGTTCTTCTTTTCAGAGGAAACAGGAATCAGATGAGAAAACAAAGACGGCGGGGCTTCAGGCACCGGATCGCAGCCCCCTTCACACCAGGGACCACAGCGCCCGATGCGCTTGAGCGTCAGGTATCCGCCGACCATCGCACCATGGCGTTGCAGCGCACCCAGCGCGTACACCGAGCAAGTGGGCTCAAACCGGCAGCTGCTGCCCAGCCAGGGGCTGAGCAACAAGCGGTATCCCTTGACCAGACCGATCAAAGCCTGTTGCGGCCAGTGGCGCATCATGCCGCCACCTCGACGGCCGCCTGGCGCTGCACCCGCCCCAACAGCTGCGTCAACTCGGCACGCACCGCGCGCTTGAGCGCCTCGGAGGTGGCGCTGACAAACTGCTCGCGGCTGAAGCCTGCGCGAAGACGCACCACCAGCGCCGCCTGCGGCAAACGATCGCTGACCAGCCGCGAGGCCTCATAGATCTGGCGCCGGATCGCGTTGCGGGTCACGGCCCGTTTGGCCCAGCGCTTGGGCAACACAACCCCCAGCCAGGTGTCGGACACGGGAAACAGCGGGCGTGGGACATCAGGGCCGGGCAGAGCCAGGCGGTGCAGGGCGAAATGAGGGGTCTTGGCCACGACGGCACCTGCCATGACGGCCTGAAACTGGAGCCGGGTCTGGATGCGCTGCATCAGACCACCGGGATCACAGGCGCACAGCAGTGCGAGGACCCGGCTGACATGAGCAGCGGGCGCGCGCAGACTCAGACGGCCAGACGCTTGCGGCCCTTGGCGCGGCGTGCGTTGATCACGGCGCGGCCACCTCGGGTCTTCATGCGCACGAGAAAGCCGTGGGTACGGGCGCGCTTGATCTTGGAAGGCTGGTAGGTGCGTTTCATTGCCATGGCAGTGCGGCCCGGTCAGAGCCAGGGCGATTCAAGTTGGAGGGAAACCTGCAATTATCTCCCAGAAGTCACTGGGTGGGCAAGCCTCACATGGAATGCGTTCACAGTCGCTGCACCAGGACTCGACTCTTCGCACTTGTAACAGTCGTCGGCGGGTTGTGGATAACTTTTTCTGCGGGCCTACAATGCCAGCTTGCCCCGACCCGCTTGTCCACAAGAACAACCTTCTCCTCTGCTTCATGATCGAGGGCGCACCCCCCCAGTCCGCTGCCGGCGACGCCTCGTCGCTTTGGCTGTCCTGCGTCGACCGTCTGGCGCAGGAAATTCCCGAGCAACAGTTCAACACCTGGATCCGTCCGCTGTCTGCGACTGTCGCTCCCGACGGCTCGCGCGTGACCGTGGCAGTCGCCAACCGGTTCAAGATGGACTGGATACGCGCACAGTACGCGCCCCGGATCAGCGCCTTGCTGGAACTGATCCAAGGTGTTCCAGTGCTACTAGAGTTAGCGCTCGCTCCGCGTGACACTCCCAGCAGGACAATGCCTTCGCCTCGAACGGTTCAGGAACAGGTGCTGGCCGAGTTGCCCGACGTGGCGCCTGCCGAGCTGTCTGCGTACAACGGGCCTCGCAACCGCCTGAACCCGGCGCTGACCTTCACTTCCCTGGTCGAAGGCTCGGCGAACCGCATGGCCCGCGCCGCCGCCATGCACGTGGCCGGCAGCCTGGGTCAGCTCTACAACCCGCTGTTCATCTATGGCGGCGTCGGCCTGGGCAAGACCCACCTGGTGCACGCCATCGGCAACCACCTGATGGCCGACAAACCCCAGGCCAAGGTTCTGTACATCCACGCCGAGCAGTTTGTCTCGGATGTGGTCAAGTCCTACCAGCGCAAGACCTTTGACGAGTTCAAGGAGCGCTACCACTCGCTCGATCTGCTGCTGATCGACGACGTGCAGTTCTTTGCCAACAAGGAGCGCACGCAAGAGGAGTTTTTCAACGCCTTCGAGGCGCTGCTGGCCCGCAAGAGCCACATCGTGCTCACCAGCGACACCTATCCCAAGGGTCTGGCCGACATCCACGAGCGCCTGGTGTCGCGCTTCGACTCCGGCCTGACAGTGGCCATCGAGCCGCCCGAGCTGGAGATGCGCGTGGCCATCCTGATCAACAAGGCGGCGGTGGAAAGCGCCGTCATGCCTGAAGAGGTGGCCTTTTTTGTCGCCAAGAACGTGCGCTCCAACGTGCGCGAGCTCGAAGGGGCGCTGCGCAAGATTCTGGCCTACAGCCGCTTCAACCAGAAAGAGATCTCGATCCAGCTCGCGCGCGACGCGCTCAAGGACCTGCTGTCGATCCAGAACCGGCAGATCGGGGTTGAGAACATCCAGAAGACCGTGGCCGATTACTACAAGATCAAGGTCGCGGACATGTACTCGAAGAAACGGCCGGCCAGCATCGCCCGCCCGCGCCAGATCGCGATGTTCCTGGCCAAGGAACTGACCCAGAAAAGTCTGCCCGAGATCGGGGAGCTGTTTGGTGGCAGGGACCACACCACCGTCTTGCACGCTGTGCGCAAGATCACGGCCGAGCGCCTGACCAACACCGAACTGAACCAGCAGCTGCACGTGCTCGAACAGACCCTCAAAGGCTGAGCGGTGGCGTTTGGCAATAGGACTTACAAAAAGGCGAAAATAGCCCCAATTCGGATTTTGCAAGGGCTGGCAGAAAAGCCCGAGGAGAGCGCCTGTGACAGCGCGCCAGTCAACCAGCGACGAAAGAGTCTGACATGATCGTTTTGAAATCTTCCCAGGCCAACGTCTTGGCCGCGCTTCAGTCGGTGGCCGGTATCGTGGAACGGCGTCACACGCTGCCCATTCTGGCCAACGTGTTGCTGCGCAAGACAGGATCGCAGGTCCAGCTCACGACCAGCGACCTGGAAATCCAGATCCGCACCACCGCCTCCCTGGACGGCGATGACGGCAGTTTCGCCACCACACTGGGCGCGCGCAAACTGATCGACATCTTGCGCACCATGCCCGCCGACCAGGTCGTCAGCCTGGA
>JBIIQD010000282.1:0-4320 GCA_044342265.1 Hydrogenophaga sp.
TGCTGGCCATCGTGGGCCTAAGTGTGGCGGAATACCTGCTGATGTCGCGGTTTGGCCTGCTGACGGGTGCCGTGGCCGAAGGCGTGGATCCGACCACCACAACCTGGGGCCTGAGTCAGCTGGGCTGGTTCATGCTTGTGCTGCCCTTTGTGACGCTGGTCGTCGGTTTCGTGTACGCCGCCGTCCGGCACAAAGAGAACAGCGAGATGGTGCGCGACATGGTGACCTGATGTCGTGCAACCCCGTTGCGGTGCAGGGGGCTTTGCGGTCCCCTGCACCGGCGGAGTTTGTCCCCAACACTCTTCACTCTTTTTCTGGTGAATCCGCTTTTCGAATCCTTCATCAGCGATCACGGCTATCGCTTGCACAGGCGGTAGGGGACGCGTTCGCAGCCCCCAAACCGCCCGAGGCGGACTGCCGCATTAGGTTGGTCTTCCACGGGCACTCTTCACCCCGTAGGAAACCACCTGCATTGCCGTCAAACCGACCTGCTCCAGCTTTTGCAAGCGCGCGGCTTCGTGTGCACCAGTGCACCGATATAGACAGACTCGGCCAACACCTGGCCAGCGCTGCCAGCAGCGCTTACATCGGCTTCGACCCGACGGTCGACAGTCTGCACGTAGGTCGTCTACAGGCACTGATGCTCATGCGGTGATTCCAGCGCGCCGGGTGCCGCCCCATCCTGCTGATCGGCGGTGTCCCAGCACGCATCGGTGACCCGAGCTTTCGCGACGACAGCCGTCCCATGCTGGATGCGGCAAGCATCGCGCGCAACATCGAAAGTATTTCGTCGGCCTTCGACCGTTACCTGGACACGGTTGATCAGAAGGCGCTGAGTGTTGACAGCGCCGCATGGCTCGAAGACATGGTTACCTGGGCTTTCTACATCAGGTCGGCCGCCACTTCACCATCAACCGTTTGCTGGGCTTCGAGGCCATCCGCAACTGGCTGGAGCATTCGCTGTCGTTTCAGGAGTTCGGCTACGCCCTACTGCAGGCGCACGACTTCACCGAACTGCACCGCCGCTGCGGCTGCACAGTGCAGGTCGGTGGCGCCGACCAGTGAGCCAACATTGTCAAAGGAGAAGACCTCGCTCGCCGGCAAAGCAGTTTGGGACTCTTCAGCCTGACCATGCCCCTGCTGGTAACGGCCGACAGACGCAAGATGGGCAAGCCGGCACAGGGTGCGGCTTGGCTCAACGCACAGCGTCTGCACACATTCGACGTCTGGCAATTCTGGCGCAACACCGACGACCGAGGCATAGCGCGATCCTGCGCCTGTTCAGCGAACCGCCCTTGGGCGATCTCCAGCATTGGAAAGATGTGCAAGGCGTCGAACTCAACAGGGCGAAGCCAGGGCCGCCAACAGTTGGGATCTGCCGTGGCTCAATGTGTGACCCAGGATGGGTGCGCGATCCGCCACCGGCCGTTTTGCAGCTCCATAGGCAACCCTGACCGGTTCAATTCGTGTTGTCCACGGCCGTCCACCCGGAGCGGTCTGTGTGTCATGCCACTGTCCCATGCAGGCATGTTCCTGAGGGCTTCGCTCACCGACCGCCTGTTGATGTCACCGCGTATAGAGAAGAGCTGCCTTACAAGCAACTGGGCGGACAGGTAGCCCCCCTGGGACAGGGAGCTGAGAGGAAGCCTCTTGTTCAGCATCGTCCTCCGCCAGTCGGTCGAGGCAAGAGAGCTGACAGACCAAGGGTCGAACTCCGCCAAGGCGTATAGACCTTCTCCCATACTCGCCAGTTCTTTGGCGGTTTTGGTCGCGTAGGACGTTGTCATCAGGATGATGGGCGTCTTGGGTCGAACAGCCCGGAATGCCTTGACCCAGGCTATTCCAGAGGCTTCTGGTCCAACGAACACGGTGGCGTCACAGACGGTCAGCGCCGAAGAATTCGCCAGTTGCTCCAACGAGGATTCCAGCGGGTACTTCACAAGCGCTGGCTTCGTACCGCCTGATTGACTGTGCCACCGTGCCACGGTGGGTGAGAAATCGTCCGGCTCCCCAGGAATGCTGGGAACAACGGCGCAGGGTTGCGCACTCTTGAGCACGGTCCTCGCAAAGGTCAGGGCGTTGTAGGTCGAAGCGTAGCGGCCGGCGTTGACGGGAACGATGTGGCTGGAGCGGAAGCATTCGGCATCCACAGCTCCCCCCGGAATGTCGTAAAGGTCGGCCTGCGCCAGCGCCTCGGCGTTGACCGCACAGGCCAGCACACTGGAACCTCCCGCCAGGGCCACCACTCTGGCGTCCCGGACCAGTTGTGCCATGGCCTTGCGGGCGACCTCGGGCTCCATCCTGTCGTCGATCACTCGGTATTCAATGGGGCGTCCCCGGATGCCTCCCGCCTCGTTGATGGACTCGAAGTAGGCGCGCGCCGCCGCCACCCCCTCGGCGGTGGAATCGGCCCCCACAAGGGAACTGATGGAAGCCACCACGATGGGCTTGCCGGGAGTGGACGTTTGGGCAAAGCCGCCGACGGGCCAGGCGATGCCGAAAGCAAGTACAGACCCGACACCGACTCGACCCAACACCCGGGAGAAGCGCGAAAGGCCCCACTCGCCTCGAGCGGGTCCATCCGCAGACAGGCATGACATCAACAGCGTCCCCTGCCGCATCTAGTTGCAGGAAGCCAGCGCGCAAGGCCCGTGCTTGGACACCAGCAGCGGCTCGTTGCCTGGTGATGCCAAGGCCCCTGTGTAACCGACACGGCTTGCCGCGTGACGCAGCTCGAAGGTTTTGCCATCCTTGCTCGAGAGCACCATGCCATCGAGGCCCGTGCCAAGAACGCCGCCCGTTTCGGTCTGTATCAGGGCCGTGATGGAACTGCGCCCGGCGTGCTCCACGCGTTGCCAGCTTCGGCCCTCGTCGGTGCTGCGCAGCAGGGTGCCGCGAAGGCCCCCGGCCAGCAGGTCGCCGTTGTTGAGCACCACGCCAGCCCACAAGCTGCCTGAGTAGCCGGTGGGCATCACCTCCCATTGACGGCCCATGTCAAGGCTGCGCAGCACCAGCCCCTGTTCGGCGGTCGCATACACCGCACCACCGCGCCCCGGGAACAGGCTGTAGAGGTTGACGTCCAACGGCTTCCCAGAGGCGGTCGCTGGCCGGGCAGCCATGGCGACGGCCTCCCAGGTCGTGCCACCGTCCTCCGTGACCAACACACGGGACCAGAGACCGACCGCCACACCACGCCGAGGGTCCGCAAAGTACACCGCCAGCAACGGCTGGTCCTGCTCCAGGTCCTGGTGCTGGATGCTCCAGGTCTCGCCACCATCTTGCGTGTGCAAGACCAGACCCCAGTGGCCGACGGCCCAGCCGTGGCGGGCATCGGCGAAGCTCACGCCCGTCAGCGTACCGGCGGCGGGCACCTTACGCGCCTGCCGCCACTGTCGGCCACCGTCGTCGGAAAGCAGGATCACGCCGCGCTCACCCACTGCCACCACACGCGGGCCAGCCTGCGCGACGCCGAGCAGGGTGGAAGCGACGGCGCCAGGGCGCCGGTCGGCCGGCGTGACTTGAAGTGCGATCGGCCCGTGGCCCTGGGCGATGGCCACCTGTGCCCCGGCAAGACCCAGCAGCAGCGCCGCAAGGAAGGAGTTCAGTTGCTTCATGGGAACCTGATAGAAGTCTTCGTTCAATGCGCCATCAGCGCACCGGCCTGCACCGGGTGGCGGCGCGGAAACCATTTCTGCAGCAGCACCGCCAGCGCCGGCAAGGAGGTCATGGCCATCACCAGGTTGACCAGGAACATGAAGGCCAGCAGCTTGCCCATGTCGGCCTGGAACTTCAGCGGCGAGAACATCCAGGTGGCCACGCCGATGGCCAGCGTCACCGCGGTGAAGATGGTGGCGATGCCGACCTGGCGCAGCGATTCAGACAGCGCGGACGCCATGTCTTTTCCCGATGCCAGATGGACCTGCAGACGGCTGTAGATGTAGAGCGCATAGTCCACACCGATGCCGGCGGCCAGGACCATCACCGGCAAGGTCGCCACCGTCAGACCGATGTCGGCCACCTTCATGAAGCCGTATCCGACAAAGGTGCCCACGGTCAGCGGCAGGCAGCAGGCGATGACGGCCCGCCAGTCTCGAAAGGCCGCCATCACGAACAACGCAATCGCCGCGTACACGTAGAGCAGCATCGGCAGCTCGCTGCGGTGAACGGTTTCGTTGATCGCAGCCTGAACGCCGGCGTTGCCGGCGGCCAGCCGCAAGCGCAGCCCCGAGCCGGCGGCTTCGGCCGAAAACTCTTCCGCAGCGTCCACCACCCGCTGCAGGGTCTGCGCCTTGTGGTCCGAGAGGAACAGGTGCAGCGCAC
>JBIIQD010000284.1:0-4315 GCA_044342265.1 Hydrogenophaga sp.
GGTTGTTGGCGACACTCTCTTTGGTGGGCATCCATCGGCGCAGGCGGTCGAGCATGACCGTGATTGTGCCTGTCCTGAGCATCTGCCCCGTCAACGCCTGTACAAAACACGAGGCAGGCGATCCTCGTCCCGTGCTCCGCGCGACAGTTGCGCCACCACAAGGTCAACGGGTCAAACGCGACAGCACAACATCCTCCCCAGGCACTGCTACGCCATGAAGCCCAGGTTGCGCGCTTCGACATTGAAGTTGGTCAGGTTCGGGAAGACCCTCAGCACATCGTTGTCCGACACGCCAAACCAGCGCCCAAGCGTGGCACCAAGCTGATCCACCGAGGTGGTCGGCAGCAACGCACCGTTGCGCACCTGATCGGGGCTGTCAAACTCGTTGGAACCTGGTTTTTTCCCGCCCAGCTTCGGAAACGTGCCGTACAGATCTCCGCCCTTGACGGCGCCGCCCATCACAAAGTGATGGGCGCCCCAGCCGTGGTCAGTGCCATCACCGTTGCTGGTGAACGTGCGGCCGAAGTCGCTGGCGGTGAACGTGGTGACGCTGTCGCGCGCGCCGATCGCACCCAGCGCAGTATCGAAGTACTCCAACGCGTGCGCCACCCGCGCCATCAGATCATTGTGTTGCGTGTTCTGGTTGTTGTGCGTGTCAAAGCCACCCAGGCTGACGAAGAACACCTGTCGCTTCACGCCCAGCTGCCCGCTCGCCGCCACGAGGCGCGCCACCATCTGCAATTGCTGCGCCAGGGGGCTGAACTCACGCGCGCCGCTGTCGGTGCTGAGGTACTGCAGCTTGGGGTCGTTGGTCGGGTTGTAACTGGCCGACGGTGTGCCCACCCTGGCGTCGCTGGCAGCGATCAACCGACTTCTCAGAATCTCCTCGGAAAGAATCGAGCGGTCGGCAATGTTCGCCACGTCAGTTTCGAGGACATGTCCGCCTCGAGCAGAACTGGCGATGGAGCGCAGAGCGTTGGCTACCGTACCAGAGCCATAGTGCTTTTCCTGCAGTTCGGTACCCATGCGCAAAGCTCCCGATCCGCCGACCTGGTACTGACCCACGCGTTGCCCAGACAACCACACCGCACTGCCGGCCGCCGAGATGGCTGTGAACACAGCCTGGCTGTTGCTGCCCGCCACCATATCGGCCAAGCGGCCGCCCCAGCCTTGGGTAGCGCCTTCGGGCAACATGGTTTGCCAGACGCTTTGCTGGTCGTTGTGCGAGAACAGGCGAGGTGGCCGGGGGTGGGACGGCGAGTTGTACTGCGCCTGCGTCGTGGGGGCCACCAGTGGACCGATGTTGGACACGATGGCCAGTCGCCGATCGGTATCGAACATCGACTGCATTCGTGTCATCAATGGGTGCAGCGCGTAGGTTCGGCCTTGCGAACGCGCGGGCGCTATCGGCAGCACACCGCCGAGCCAGGCCGGGGAACCCGGTTTGGCGCCGAGGTTGCGCGGTGTGCCCGGAGAAAGCAGCGCAATCGACGAGCGCATCGCGGTGTACGCGGTCCAGCTGGCGCTGTCAGTGGGCAGCACCATGTTGAAGGCGTCATTGCCACCGAACATGAAGAGGCACACGATGGCACGGTAGTCGCCCGCACTCTGTGCCGCGGCCGAGCCCGCCGCCAGCAGGTTCAACGCCAGCGGCGCGCCCGCACCGGCCACCAGCGACAGGGCGCTGGCCTGACGCAAGAAAAGGCGGCGCGAAGCATGGTGGTGGATGGCGGGCGCACCGACGAAGTTATTGACGTTGGTCATGGTCGTCATTCCTTGTTACTTGATCACCACGAATTCGGGCGCGGCCACGGTCAGCAGAATCGCGGCGTTGACCCGCTGGCGTTTGGCCTCGTTGATCCTGGACTGCGAGCTGCTGCCGCCAGGAATGACAATGCTGCTGACCGCGTTGATGATTTCGGTGCGGCGCGCGGCGCCGATGCTGCCGTAGGTCAGGCGGGTCGTCACCCTGTCCACCAGCGCTGGTACGTCAGTGGCCAACTTCAGCTCCTCGACGTAGTCGCTGACCAGATCCCGTCCGCCCTGGCCATTGCCTACGTTGCGTCCGACGCCGAGGCTGATGCTGTCGCGCATGAAGTTCACATAGCCGACGACACTGGTCTCGTTGACGATCTGCAGCTCGGGCGCCACCAGGTTGCGCTTGGCGCTTTCTGTCTTCGGCGCCACATAGCCAGGCCGGTAGAAGTTGAACACCGACGGCGAGTGCAGCGGCGCCTGGCCCAGCGCGAGACCAGGGTTGTTGGTGACCTCCAGGTCAAACTTTCTCGACACACTGCGATGAGGGAAGGCGCGCACAAAGGCCGACAGGCGCAGCACCGGCTCACGCACCTTGCCCGACGTGTCGCTCACCACCCGGGCCTCAGGATGCATCAGCACCGCCTTGAGCACGGCCTTGAAGTCACCCCGCACGCCAGAACCGTTGTTGTTGAACGCGCGGGCCACTGCGCCCACGTAAGCGGGACTGGGGTTGCTGGTGGTGAAGCGCTGGATCAACTGGCGGCCGATGAAGGGTCCGACGTTGGGATGCGCGGCCAGACCATCCAGCGCAATGCGCAGACTGTCGGCCGCACTGGTGCCCGCTGGAATCCTGACATTCAGGAAAGACTTGGCTTCGGCGCTGTGGTACTCCGGATAGGCCACCATCGGCCTCAAATCGCGGTCGGCAGTCTCTCGGTTGCCATTGTTGGACTTGCCGCGCAAGAAGCACCCCCTGTCAGAAGAGACCGGGCAAGCCCAGCTCCAGCCGGTGAACACCTTGGCAAGCTCGGACACGTCAGCCGGTGTGTAGCTCTCCAGCGCGACACCACCGCTGCCCATTCGCGGACGTCCCTCCAGATCGAGCTCGACCAGGCCAATGCTGAACAGCTGCATCACCTCTCGCGCATAGTTTTCGTCGGGCACACGCCCGGTCAGCGTGTCGGCCTTCTGGTTGGCGATGTGGGTCAGGTACAAGCCCATCATCGGGTTGACCGACACGCTCTGCAACAGATCGCGGTACTTGCCGAAACTGTGTGCATTCAACATGTCGACCCAGGCGGCCACCGCACGGTCGTAGTTGTCCACGTCGCCATCTTCGAGCGAAATCACGAAGATCTGCGACAGCGCGTAGGCCATGCGCAGGCGCAGCTGATCATTGCCCGTCAACGCGTTCTTCCAGAATGCCGAGACCACTTCTTTGTCGCTGCCGTTGTTCAGGGTCTCAAAAAACGCTTGGTGATCGCCACTGCGTGGCAGCGAAAACTGCTCGTCGATCCAGGCCGAGTAGCCAAGTGACATCAAGCGTTCGATGTCGGCATCCGTGGGCCCGAAGGTAGCTTGTGCCAGGAAACGCGCAGCTTCGTTTCGGTTGGCCGGTTTGTCGGTGGCTACCGGTGGTGGCGGTGGCGGTGGCGGTGGTGGCGGTGGTGGCAGCGGGGAAGCACCCGCGATGGTCAGTGTCAGCGTTGCGGTGGCGCCGACTGCACCGGAGCCACCGCTACCCGCATAGGGTCTGGCGTTGATGACGTAGGTGCCAACAGCCGGCGTCCACTTCGCGTAGACCGTGCCCGAGTTGCCTTTGTAGGCATAGGGCGCAGTGCTCTCCGTTCGCGTGCTGTTGCCATCGGCGAACACCACGCTTTTGACGTTGCTGGCGTTGGCACGGATGTTGATCCGGGGCGTGCTGGCGAGCGAGATGGTGCCGCTTGAGGTGAACGTGGCGATGTCAGCACCGGTATCGGCGTTGACCACCGTGAACGACGTCACCGCCTGGGCAGCGGCCCAGTTCGTTGTCAGGCCTGCTGTCACGGCAAGCGCAAGAGAACGCCAAAGGCCTTTTTTCACGATGCATCCTTTCAATCATGCGATCGGCCACCACATGAGATTGCGGTGGGACGTGTTCACATGGCCCGACGAAGACTAGGGGAGTCCACCGGGCATGAGTGCGTCATCGTGTAAGGCTTGGTCACCAATCGTGGTGTGGTTTCCCTTCAAGCCCTGGCCAACACAGGGCCCAGCACCTTGCCTGTGTGCGTACGCAGCTGGACCACCGCTTCCGGCGTGGCCGCCGCCACGATTCGCCCACCGCCCGCGCCACCTTCAGGCCCGAGGTCGATGATCCAGTCGGCTTCGGCCATCACGTCCAGGTCGTGCTCGATCACGATCACGCTGTGGCCGCCGTCCACCAGGCGGTGCAGCACGCGGATGAGTTTTTCCACATCGGCCATGTGCAGGCCCACCGTGGGTTCGTCCAGCACGTAGAGCGTGTGCGGCGCCTTCTGGCCGCGCCGTCCGACTTCGTCGCGCACCTTGCTGA
>JBIIQD010000285.1:0-4314 GCA_044342265.1 Hydrogenophaga sp.
GGCGCCTGGTTGGACCGCAGCAGGTTGTAGGCGCCCAGGTTCTTCTGCTGCGGCTCACCGGCCTTGTAGCTCAGTTTCTCGCCCAGGGCCGCTGAGAGGCCGTAGATCGCGCTGCCCTCGATCTGGGTCTGGATGTTCTTGGGGCTCAGCGGATGCCCACAATCCACCGCAGCCCAGATGTTGTGCACCACTGGTCGGCCTGCGTTCAACGACACCTCGACCACCATGGCACAGAAGGTGCCCCAGGCGTCAGAAAACGCCAGACCCAGCGCGCGCCCGGCCGGGCGCTGGCCGCTCCAGCCGGACATCGCGGCCACTTCGCGCAACACAGCTTGCGAGCGGGGCGACTTGTTGCACAGGTCAATGCGCATCTGCAGCGGGTCCTGGCTGGTCGCCACCGCCACTTCATCCAGCAGCGTCTCGATGCCGAACTTCACATAGCCCGCCCCGACGCCTCGCCAGAAGCTGCAGGCAATGCCCCGGTCTTCGATCAGTTGCTGAACCTGGTGTCCTGCAATGTCGTAGACGCCGTCGGCGAACTCCATCACCGGCAGGTCCTTGTTGCCGCCGGCCTTGAAAGCGCCCGGTAACAGGCGGGCGTAGATCTGCTCGGCGACCACCCGGTGCTGCAGGCCCACGATCTTGCCCTGCGCGTTCACCGCGGCCACCAGGTGCTGTGCCGTGGCGGGCCGGGGCTTGCCGCGGACGAAGTCGTCTTCGCGCGTGTGGATCATCTGCACGGCAACCCCGGGCACCGCCTTGGCGATGAGCGCGGCGTCCACCGCGTATTCCGCTTCCACGCGGCGCCCGTAACCGCCGCCCAGCAACTGGATGTTCACCTTGATGTTCTCGGGCTTGAAGCCGCCTGCGGCGGCCACGCCGCCCACCACGAAACCGACGGTTTGCGACGGCGTCCACAGCTCGATCTTGTCGCCGTCCACCCGGGCCGTGGTGTTCATCGGCTCCATGGTGAACTGCGACACGTGCTCGGTGGTGTAGGTGGCCTTGAAGGTACGGGCGGCCCCGGCGATCTCTTTGGCGGCGTCGCCGTGCGCGTGGAAGGTCACGCCAGCTTCCGCCAGGTTCTCGGCGCGCGCCACATATTCCTTGATCGCGGCATCGGAATCGTACTTCCGACCGCGCGCCGTGGTGCTCCATTCGACCTTGAGCAGGTCGCGCGCCTTGCGTGCCGTGTGGAAGGAATCCGCCACGACCGCCACACCGGTGGGGATGGTGACCACGGCCTTCACGCCTGGCACCGCCTTGGCGGCAGCGTCGTCCACCTTTTCGGCCTTTTCGCCTTGCACTGGCGCGCTCAGCAGGCTGGCGTACAGCATGCCAGGCAGTCGCACATCGATGCCATACACCGCTGTGCCGCTGGTCTTGCCGGCCAGATCGACCCGGGTCAGGTCTTTGCCGATCAGCTTGAACTGCGCCATGGGCTTGAGCATGGACTTGTCCACCTTGGGCATCTCGGCGGGGGCGGTCGCGGACTTGGCGAGCTCGCCATAGCTGATGCGGCGGTTGCTCGCGGCGTGAATGACCATGCTGTTTTCTGCGCGCAGCTCGCTCACCGGCACGTTCCACTGCGCGGCCGCAGCGCCGAGCATGACCATCTTGCCTTGCAGGCCGGCCAGGCTCAGTGGCTCGTAATAGCCGGTGACGGTTCGCGACGCCCCGGTGGTGAGGCCGCCGCCAAAGCGCGGATTGCCAAAGCGCTTGGGGTCGGGCGGCGCGTGCTGCACGCGCACCTTGCTCCAGTCCAGTTCCATGTGATCAGCCACCACGGCGGGCAGCGAGGTCATGGTCCCTTGCCCCATTTCCGAGCCTGCCGAATAGATGGTGGCGGTGTTGTCGGCGGCGATGCTGACCCAGGCAACGGGCGTGAAAGGACCGGTCTGCGCGTGGGCAAAGTCAACTGCGCCGAAGCTGATGCCCAGGGCGCCAGCGCCGCTACCGACGATGAAGGAGCGGCGGGAAATGGGGAGTGCGTTCGTGGGGAGAGTGTGGGTGTTCATGAAGGGTGCTCCCGTTTCAGGCCAAGGTCTTCTGGGCGCGCACCACAGCGGCTGCGATCTGGTTGTAGGTGCCGCAGCGGCAGACGTTGCCCGCCATGCGCTCAAGCACCTGCTCGCGGTTCAGGGGGGCGCGTGCGTCTTTGATCACGGCGGCCGCAGCCATCATCTGCCCCGACTGGCAGTAACCGCACTGGGGTGCCGCCTCAGCGATCCAGGCGTCTTGCAGGGCCTTGCCTTCGCGGGTCTGTACCAGACCTTCGATGGTGGTCACCTGCGCACCTGCGGCCGCCGACACCGGCAGCGAGCACGAGCGGGCTGGGCTGCCATTGAGGTGCACCGTGCAGGCGCCGCATTGGGCGATGCCGCATCCGAACTTGGTGCCCGTGATGCCCATCTCCTCGCGAATCACCCAGAGCAAGGGGGTGTCGGGGGTGGCCTTGGCGCTGACCGCCTTGCCGTTCAAGGTGAATTTCGTCATCGATGTCTCCTGTTGTGTGTGTCGATCGTTCCGGTTTCGCGGCTTCTTTTCGGGACGCCACTCCTATTCTCCGGGGGTTTTGGCAATCCGGTGTGGAAATACCCTAATGATTTCCCTACATAACGAAGTGGTAATCCACTATGGATGATAGGGTCAACCGGGAACCTGTCGATTGGCACCATTGGTTGCGGGTGTCGCGACGGCATCAGGCCTCCTGAAGGCGCCAAGGCGTCCGCCGGCCCGCCGCGTCCTGATCGCGGAACTGGCGCGGTGACTGGCCAGTGGTGCGCTTGAACACCTTGGAAAAACCGAACGCGTCCTGGTAGCCCACGGCCTGAGCCACCTGCTCCAGCGTCTGCGTGGTGTCGATCAGCAACTGCATCGCCTTTTGCATGCGCAGGGTGCGCAGGTGGTTCAGCGGCGTGTCGCCCATGGCGCTGCGAAAGCGCTCGGCCAGCGCTGAGCGCGACAGGCCAACCTGATGCCCCAGCTCGTCCAGCGTCCAGCCGTGGGCCAGGTTGCTGTGCATGAGCGAGAGCACCTGGCGGATCGGACGGTCGGCGATGGCCTGGTTCCAGCCCGGCACGCCTGGATTTTCGCGCTCGGCGATCTCTCGCAGCGCAAAGGCGAACAGCGCGTCCAGCAATCCGTGGGTGGCCGAGGTGGCGCCCAGCCCTTCTTCACTGAGTTCACGGTCCAGCAGCCCGATGGTCAAGGGCAGGGCAGACAACGGCGCCAGCGAATGGCCTCTGACGACGAACCACGGCGGCAGGCTGCGCAAGAAGGGATGCAGCGGGTCGTGCCACAGCTGATAGGCCGCGCTGATGACCCGGGTGGACGCCGTCGTGTCAGTGGCAGGCCGTCTGTTTTGCGCTGTGTTGGCCAAGCTGGCCCCTGCGAACTGGGCGATCGGCACGATGCTGCTGCGCGCGGGCGGCTCGCGGTCCAGCGACAACTGGTGCACCGCGCCGCGCGCCATCAGCACCACATCGCCCGCCATCAGCTCCAGAGGCTCCGGCAGATTGGCGGCGTGCACAAAGGCGCGCCCCCGGGTCACCGTGTGCAAACCAAAGCTGCGGTCGCACGGAAAGCGCAGGGCCATCCCCGGCTTGAGCGCGTGCAGATCGAGCAAACGGCGCCGCAGACCGGCCACTTGCAAAATGTCTGAAAGAATATCCATCTTGGTATTTTGAGGACGTTTAGACATGTTTGCAAGGATTTCATGCATTCCAGTTTGGAAACTTCGGAAGCAAACTGCAGGCCTTCATCACACAAACCGGAGTTTCACATGACCACCACCCTCGTGATCGGCGCCAACGGCCAGATCGGATCCGCCCTCGCTTCGCTGCTGGCAGCCCAAGGCCAGACCGTGCGCCGCGCCACCAGTCGCACCGCTTCCAAAGCCGCAGAGGTCACCGTCAACCTGGCCACCGGCGAAGGCCTGGCCGCCGCCTTGGCCGGCGCCGATCAGATGTTCCTGATGACACCGCCCGGCTTTGCCAACCACGACGAACTGCTGATCCCCGCCATCGACGCCGCCAAGGCTGCCGGTGTGCGCAAGGTGTTGCTGCTGTCCGCCATGGGTGCCAACGCCGACGACAACATCCCGCTGCGCCGCGCCGAGTTGCACCTGGAGCGTTCGGGCCTGGCCTGGAACGTGATCCGCCCCAACTGGTTCATGCAGAACTTCCACACCTTCTGGCTGCACGGCATCCAGACCGCGGGCCAGATTTTTCTGCCAGTGGGCGACGCCAAAGGCAGCTTCATCGACACGCGCGACATCGCGGCCGTGGCTGCCAAGCTGTTGTCGGGTGACGA
>JBIIQD010000286.1:0-4305 GCA_044342265.1 Hydrogenophaga sp.
AACTTCATCCGTCGCCGCTACGCGATGGGCCGGTCTTGAACCTTGCCCAGATCCTCTGCGCGGCCTGAGGTCGTGCTTCTCGGACACATCAAGGAATCACTTTGAGTGACTACATCCTTCAACTCGAAGACATCTCCAAGTTTTTCGGTCCGGTGATCGCGCTGAACGGCGTCACCTTGCGGCTGAAGAAAGGCGAGGTGCATTGCTTGCTGGGCGACAACGGGGCAGGGAAGTCGACCCTGATCAAAACCCTTGCCGGCGTGCACCAGCCCGACAAAGGGCAGTACCTGCTGAACGGCCGGGAAATGCGCTTGCGTTCGCCGCGCGACGCGCTGGATGCCGGTGTGGCCACGGTGTATCAGGACCTGGCCTTGGTTCCGTTGATGAGTGTGGCGCGTAATTTTTTCATGGGGCGAGAACCCCAGCGCAAGCTGATGGGTCTTGTGCCAGTGATGGACCTTGCAACGGCCGAGCGCATTGCGATTGAAAAGCTGGCCGACATGGGCATTCGCGTGCGCGATGCCGGACAAATGGTGGGAACCATGTCGGGTGGGGAAAAGCAATGCCTGGCGATCGCGCGTGCGATCCACTTTGGCGCGAGTGTGCTTATCCTTGACGAGCCCACCGCCGCTTTGGGCGTCAAACAAAGCGCCAATGTGCTGAAGTTGATTGTGAAAGCGCGGGCGCGGGGCATCTCGGTCATTTTCATCACTCACAACGCCAACCATGCCTATCCGGTGGGAGACAGCTTCACGTTGCTCAACCGGGGCAAGTCGATGGGTACATTCCCCAAAGCCGAGATTTCCAAGGAGGCTCTTCTGGACATGATGGCCGGAGGCGCCGAGATGAAGACGTTGATGTCCGACTTGGAAGGTGTGACGATCTGATGCCCTCACTTGTCTTTCCGTCTGGGCGCGCACACGACCTGGCCTGTCTGGGTCGTCTTGCGGTGGATCTGTATTCGCAACAGTTTGGCAGTGCGCTGGAGGACGCGCGCAGTCTGGCCATGTACTTGGGTGGAAGTTCTGCCAATCTGGCGTTTGGTGTCGCGCGCCTGGGTTGCAGGAGTGCCATGATTTCCCGCGTGGGAGACGAGCAGATGGGGCGCTTTCTGTTGGACACTCTGGGTGCCGAGGGTTGTGACACCAGCCAGATCCAGATTGACCCAGAGCGGTTGACGGCCCTGGTGTTGCTGGGACTCAAGGACCGCGACACGTTTCCGCTGCTGTTTGTGCGCGAGAACTGCGCCGATATGGCGATTGAGGCCGATCGCATAGACCCGTCTTTCATTGCGCAGTGCCGTGCGCTGGCGATCACCGGCACACACCTGTCCACCGACACCACCCGTGCCGCCGCGCACAAGGCTTTGGAAGCGGCGCGCCAGCACGGAACCTTGACCGTTCTCGATATCGACTACCGCCCTGTTCTCTGGGGCCTGACCGGGCGCGGCGCGGGGGACAACCGATTTGTCGACAACGAGGGGGTGACAAGGCAGCTGCAGCTCAGTTTGCCGCTGTTTGACATGCTGGTGGGGACCGAGGAAGAGTTTTTCATCGCGGGCGGCGTCGCCCACGATTTGATGGCGAGTTTGCGCGCCGTGCGTGTGCTCAGTCCGCAAGCCGTCCTGGTGGTCAAGCGGGGGGCTTTGGGCTGCTGCGTGATCGAAGGTGCGGTGCCAGACCGCATCAGCGACGCACCCACTTTTCCGGGTGAACGGGTCGAGGTGCTGAACGTTCTGGGTGCGGGGGACGCCTTCTTGTCGGGTTTGCTGGCCAGCCTGCTTCAGGGCAAAGACTGGGCCGAGGCCACAAAGGTGGCCAACGCCTGTGGCGCGATCGTTGTGTCGCGGCATGCCTGTTCCGCCGCCATGCCGACCCCGGCCGAACTGACCCACTGGTTCAGTGGCGCGCGGCACACGCAGGTCGATGCAGACCAACAACTGACCCATCTGCACCGAGTGACCGCAGCGCGCCCGAGATGGGACGATCTGTGTGTCATGGCTTTTGACCATCGCAGCCAGTTCCGAGACCTCGCCCGTTTGGCCCACGCTTCCGAGGCACGCTTACCGGTTCTCAAACAGTTGCTCGTGCGAGTGGCCGAACAGGTGGAGCGCAACCTGGGTCTGCAAGGTCACATGGGGGTGTTGATCGATGGTGGTGACTTGGGTCGTGATGCGCTGGCACAGGCCACGGGTAGGCACTGGTGGGTGGGGCGACCGGTTGAACTGCCGGGATCCCGGCCCTTGCGCTTTGACGGCACCCGCTCTGTTGGAAGCGTCCTGACTCAGTGGCCTACCGAGCAGGTGGTGAAGTGCCTGTTGCACTACCACCCGGATGAAGATGCGAACTTGCGCATTGACCAAGAGGAGAGAGTTCGAGAGCTCTGGGAGGCGACCCGCTTCTCAGGCCATGAACTGCTGCTGGAGATCATTCCTCCCAGGCAGGAGACGCCAGAAGGGTCGGAGGACGATGCGGTGTTGCGCGCCGTCACGCGCATGTACAACCTGGGCATCAAGCCAGAATGGTGGAAGCTCGCGCCGATGCAGGACCATGGCTGGCAAGCCTTGGCAGACATCATCGCTCAGCGCGATCCTCATTGCCGCGGGGCGGTGATTCTGGGTTTGAATCAGCCACTGGACTACCTGGTTGACAGTCTCTTGCGTGCCCGCAACCCCATCGTCAAAGGCTTTATGGTGGGACGAACCTTGTGGGCAGCGGCGGCATTGAAGTGGCTCAGGGGTGACTCCGATGACGCGGCGCTGATGGATGAGGTGGCTGGCAACTTCACGGTTCTGGTGGGGGCCTGGCGTGCACGTCACGCCGCGCCCAGCGAGTGAAGGTGGTGGGACCTGGTTTGAACGTTGACACAGTGAGAAAAGCATGGTGAGTCCATTGTTGGCCAAGGCCTCGCACAGCGGGCGCGAGATCGTGTGTGTCACCCCGCAACGCGCTGGGTGGACCCATGTAGGCTTTCGGGCTGTTCGCTTGTTGACCGGTGAGTCGGAGCAGCTTGAAACGGGGGAGCGTGAGCTGTGCCTGGTGGTGCTCACCGGAACGGTCGATGCCATCATCGATGGCGTCACCTATGCACATCTGGGCAGGCGAGACAGCGTGTTCGATGACTCGTCGCCCGCAGCGGTGTACGTGCCAGCGGGCAAGGCGGTTTCCATTCGTGCGGTTCGCGATGCGGAAGTGGCTTTGTGCACCGCGCCCAGCGATGGCCAAGAACGGCTTGTCAGGGTGATCGACCCTGACAGCATGAAGCGCAGCGTCAGAGGCCGTGGCAGCAACACACGCTATATCTGCGATGTGCTCCCGCATGACGACCCCACGGCCGCGCATCTGCTGGTGGTCGAGGTGCTGACCCCGGCGGGTCACTCCAGCAGCTATCCACCACACAAGCACGATCAGGAAACGCCTCCCACCGAGACGCAGCTTGAAGAGACCTACTACCACCGCTTGAACCCGCCCCAGGGTTTTGCGTTTCAGCGTGTGTACACGGACGACCGCAGTCTGGACGAAGCCTGCGCAGTTGAGAACCACGACGTGGTGATGGTGCCCCGCGGCTACCACCCGGTGGTGGCCCCTCACGGCTATGACCTGTATTACCTGAACGTGATGGCCGGCCCGCACCGGCTGTGGGTGTTCAAGAACGACCCGGTGCACGAGTGGATGCTGGCGCCTACCGCTGCAGCGCCATAGAACAGCTAGCGAGACCGCTTCAGAGCGACACCCAGCTTCGTTGCGCGGCGCTTTGCAGGGCGGCCTTCACCATTGCCACGCCTTGCACACCGTCGGCCACCGTGGGATAGAGGCATTCTGGCGAGCTGTTGCCATGGCGCCGTGCGTCGATGTCGTCGGCGAACTCTCGGTAGAGGTTGGCGAAAGCTTCCAGATAACCCTCCGGGTGCCCGATCGCTATGCGCGTGCTGCGCCGCGCCTGCGCGGTCACTGCGTCGTCCAGGCGGCGGGTGATGATCTGTTCAAAACCATCTCGTTGTCGATGCACCAGGCGGTTGGGTTGCTCCTGGTGCCATTCCAGGCCTCCCAGATCGCCGTGGAGGCGGATCGACAATCCGTGCTCCGAGCCCGCCGCAGCGTTGGTGACCCAGAGCGAACCTTTGGCACCGCCCTGGTAGCGCAACAAAGCGCTGATGTAGTCGTGCACCTGGCGCCCGGGAATGGCCGAGCCCACGTCGGCGCACAACTCACCCACGGTCAGGCCGCTGATGTAGTCTCCAAGCTGAAAGGCGTGCGTGCCGATGTCCAGCGTGACCAGCGATGGCCCACCGTGCTGTTCTTGCGC
>JBIIQD010000020.1:0-12915 GCA_044342265.1 Hydrogenophaga sp.
CAGTGGCGCTTGCGCTGGCCGGGCCAAGCCGGATCCCGCAGCGCCCATTGAGCCTTGAAGGGCCGTTTCAGGCCAGGCTGGTCGGCAAGCCGTCGCGAGGGATGGTTCGGGGTCGGCCTTCGCGATCAATCGCGACATAGGTCAGGCTGGCCTCGGTCACCTTGACGTACTGTCCCTGGGCCGAAAACCGCTCGGCAAAGACCTCGACCTGCACCGTGATCGAGGTGTTGCCGACGCGTGTGACGCGGGAAAAGAAGCTGAGGATGTCACCGACGCGCACCGGTTGCTTGAAGATGAACTGGTTCACCGCCACCGTCGCCATCCGGCCACGCACGAATCGCGCTGGCAGTACCGAGCCTGCCAGGTCGACCTGGGCCATGACCCAGCCGCCGAAAATGTCTCCGTTGCCGTTGGTGTCGGCGGGCATCGGAATCACCTTGAGCACCAGCTCTTGGCCTTCGGGGAGATCGGAGTGGGGGCGCGGGCTTGATTCGCTGGACATGGGCACAATCTCGGGTTAACTCCCACGATTGTCCCGTATGCGTCCTTCGTCCGTCTCCCGGGCCTCATTCCCCGCGCCCACCGCCGACGGAGCCTCGCCCGCCGTGCGCTCCGACTGGGCGACCCTGCGACGCCTGTTTCCCTATTTCTGGCAATACAAGTGGCGCGTGATGGCGGCGCTGAGCTTCATGGTTGTGGCCAAGGGGGCCAACGTCGGGGTTCCGTTGTTGCTCAAGGAGCTGGTGGACGCGATGACGATTGCGCCCGGCAGCGCGGCTGCCATGCTGGTGGTGCCGCTGGGCCTGCTGGTGGCTTACGGGCTGCTGCGGCTGTCGACCAGCCTGTTCACCGAGCTGCGTGAACTGGTGTTCTCCAAGGCCACCGAGGGCGCGACCCGGTCGATTGCGCTGGAGGTGTTTGGTCACCTGCATGCCCTCTCGCTGCGTTTTCACCTGGAGCGCCAGACCGGTGGCATGACGCGCGACATCGAGCGCGGCACGCGTGGCGTGCAGTCGCTGATTTCCTACTCGCTCTACAGCATCTTCCCGACGCTGATCGAGGTGGTCATGGTGCTCACGCTGTTGGGCACGAAGTTCGACATGGGTTACGTCTGGATCACGCTGGTGGCGCTGGTGCTGTACGTGACGTTCACCGTGACGGTGACCGAATGGCGCACCAAGTTCCGGCGCGAGATGAACGAGCTGGAGTCCAGCAGCCAGACCAAGGCCATCGACTCGCTGCTGAACTACGAAACCGTGAAGTACTTCAACAATGAAGCCTTCGAGACGCGCCGCTACGACGAGGCGCTGGACAAGCTGCGCCGCGCCCGCATCAAGAGCCAGACCACGCTGTCGCTGCTGAATACGGGCCAGCAACTCTTGATCGCGGTGGCGCTGGTGCTGATGCTCTGGCGAGCGACCCAGGGTGTGGCCGATGGCCGCATGACGCTGGGCGACCTGGTGATGGTCAACGCATTCATGATCCAGCTCTACATCCCGCTGGGCTTCCTGGGTGTGCTCTACCGCGAGATCAAACAAAGCCTGACGGACCTGGACAAGATGTTTGTGTTGCTGGAGAAGGAACGCGAGATCGCCGACGCGCCCAGCGCCCAGCCGCTGGTTCTGGACGGACCGCCGTCGGTGAAGTTTGAGAACGTTCGTTTTTCATACGAGCCGGCGCGAGAGATACTGCACGGCATCAGCTTTGAGGTGCCAGCGGGCAAGACGGTGGCGGTGGTCGGCCCCTCGGGCTCGGGCAAGTCGACGCTGGCCCGTCTGCTGTACCGTTTCTACGACGTCACGAACCATGAACCTCCACGCTCCCCCGCTTCGCGTGGTTCGCTGCCCCCCGAGGGCGCTGACACTGGTCGCATTCTCATCAACGGTCAGGACATCCGCGAGGTGACGCAAGGCAGCGTGCGGCAGGCCATCGGCATCGTGCCGCAAGACACGGTGCTGTTCAACGACAGCATTGAGTACAACATTCTCTACGGCCGACCCGACGCCGGCCACGACGCGGCGGTGGCGGCGGCCCAGGCCGCGCACATCCACGACTTCATCGAAAAGCTGCCCAAAGGCTATGCAACCACCGTGGGCGAGCGAGGGCTCAAGCTCTCCGGCGGAGAAAAGCAGCGGGTGGCGATCGCGAGGACGTTGCTGAAGAATCCGCCCATCGTGATTTTTGACGAGGCCACCTCGGCGCTGGATTCGGCCAACGAGCGCGCCATCCAGGCTGAGCTGAGAACGGCAGCACGCAACAAGACATCGCTGGTGATCGCGCACCGACTCTCGACGGTGGTCGATGCGCACGAGATTCTGGTGCTGGTCAATGGCGACATCGTCGAGCGTGGCACCCACGCCCAGCTGGTGGCGCATTCAGGCGGTGTGTACGCGGGAATGTGGGCACTGCAACAGGCCGCGTCCGACTGACCCGGCGCCTGTACGGGGCCCTTGGCGTCACGCGCGGCCAATGCCCGGTTCGAGCGCGAAATGCTGGGGTGCCAGCGACGCCATGGGCGCCTGCAGCTTCGCAAGCTCGCCAGCAGGGCCATGGACCTCCCGCGGGTGGGGCCACAGATCGGGCCCCCTGCGCAGCGGATCGCTTACAGTGAAGCCATGGAAACCAAGTGGCTCGAAGACTTCGTCAGTTTGGCGGAAACGCGCAGTTTCAGCCGCTCCGCACAACTGAGGCACGTGACCCAACCAGCTTTTTCGCGGCGCATCCAGTCGTTGGAAGCCTGGGCTGGTACGGACCTGGTGGACCGTTCGTCGTACCCGACCCGGCTCACGCCCGCCGGCCAGACCCTGTACGACCAGTCGATCGAGATGCTGCAAGCGCTGCAAAGCACCCGTGCCATGCTGCGCGCGCACACCGCCGCCGCGCAAGACGTGATCGAGTTCGCCGTGCCGCACACGCTGGCGTTCACGTTCTTCCCTTCCTGGCTCTCGGGATTGCGTGAAAGCTGTGGGCCGATCAAAAGCCGGCTGATCGCGCTGAATGTGCACGACGCGGTGATGCAGCTGGTGGAAGGCAGTTGCGACCTGCTGATCGCCTATCACCACACCGCGCAGCCGATCCAGCTGGACGCCTCGCGCTATGAAATGCTGCCCTTGGGCCGCGAAGCGCTCTCGCCCTACGTCAAGCCCAATGAGCAAGGAGAACCCCTGTTCACCCTGCCGGGCACAGTCACGCATCCCTTGCCCTACCTGGCCTATGCACCTGGCGCCTACCTGGGGCGCGCAGTGGATCAGCTGATCAAGGACAGCCGTACACCGGTGCACCTGGACCGCATCTACGAGACGGACATGGCCGAGGGACTGAAAGCCATGGCGCTGGAAGGGCACGGCATCGCTTTCCTGCCCGCCAGCGCCGTGCGCCGCGAGCTGCGCAGCAAACGGCTGGTGAGCGCAGGACAGGGTCTGGACACCGCGCTGGACATTCGCATCTACCGGGAGCGCCCTGGCACCCGCAAAGCCAAAGGTTCGGTGGATGCATTCTGGAACGACCTGGAACGCCATCTCGCCAAATAGACAGACGCGCCTGTCGGCGAGGGGCGCGGGGGTGGGACAATTCCGTCCATGAACGCCCAGAACTCCCAAACACTGACCCTCACCCGTCCTGACGACTGGCACCTGCATGTGCGCGACGGTGCGGCACTGCACACCGTTGTGCCGCACACAGCCGCCCAGTTCGCTCGCGCGATCATCATGCCCAACCTCAAGCCGCCGGTGACCACGGCAGCCCAGGCGCTGGCCTATGCCGAGCGCATTCGCGCCGCCGTGCCTGCAGGCATGGACTTCGAGCCGCTGATGACGCTGTACCTGACCGACAACCTGCCGGCCGACGAGATCGCGCGGGCCAAAGACGCCGGCGTGGTCGCGGCCAAGCTCTACCCGGCCGGCGCCACCACCAACAGCGATGCCGGTGTGACCGACATCCGCAAGACCTACAACACCCTGGAAGCCATGCAGAAGGCCGGCATGCTGCTGCTGGTGCACGGCGAAGTCACCAGCCCGGACATCGACCTGTTTGACCGCGAAGCCGTGTTCATCGAACAACATCTGGCTCCGCTGCGCAAGGACTTCCCGGGGCTCAAGATCGTGATGGAGCACATCACGACGAAAGAAGCGGCGCAGTACGTGGCCCAGGCCGATACGAACCTGGCCGCGACCATCACCGTGCACCACCTGCTCTACAACCGCAACGCGATCTTCACCGGCGGTATCCGCCCCCACTATTACTGCCTGCCGGTGCTCAAGCGCGAAACCCACCGCCAGGCGCTGGTGGCCGCCGCTGTCAGCGGCAGCGCCAAGTTTTTCCTGGGCACCGACAGCGCGCCTCACCCCGCACACCTGAAGGAGCACGCCACGGGCTGCGCCGGTTGTTACACCGCCCACGCGGCGATGGAGATGTACGCCGAAGCGTTTGAAGCCGCAGGTGCGCTGGACAAGCTCGAAGGGTTTGCCAGCTTTTTCGGGGCCGATTTCTACGGCTTGCCGCGCAACACGGGGACGATCACGCTGCGCAAGGAGAGCTGGAAGCCACCAGAGAGTTTTTCCTTTGGCGAAGCCGAGCTGAAACCGCTTCGTTCGGGCGAAGTGCTGCCCTGGACGCTGGCGACCTGAGGCCATGTGTGCAGCTGCCGGGTCGGCGCACACCTGGCCGGCGCCAGACTGGTCGCAACCCTGGTTCGCGCCATTTGCGCGGGATGGAGCACTGGTGCGGCTGGCCTGCGAGTCCGGCACTGGTCTGCCGCAAGCGCTGAACCGGCAATGCCAAGCCTCGAAGCCCCGCTTCGTGCCCCAAGCCGATCTGCCCGAAGGGACCGCCTACGAGCAATTCATCTTCGACACCGGCACCGTGCCGACCCGCGAGGGTTTGCACGACTGCTTCAACGGGCTGGTCTGGATCCGGTTTCCCGCCACCAAGCATCTGCTGAACCAGCTGCAGGCTGGTGAGATTTTCAAGGAGGGCGTCAGCCAGGTGCGCGGCCCGGTGCGCGATGCGATCACACTGTTCGACGAAAACGCGGTGCTGTTTCAGGCGCCAGACGTTCTCTGGGAAGCGCTTCTGGCGCGCGATTGGATCCGGTTGTTTGTCGATCTGCGGCCCCTGTGGAAGCAGGCGCGGCTGATAGGGTTCGGTCACGCGCTGCTGGAGAAACTGGTCTCGCCCTACAAATCCATTACGGGACACGTGTATCGGGAGCGAGTGCCTTTGGCGCTGGGCGACGATGCAGGCGCCTGGGACCGTTGGCTCGCAGAGCGTCTGAATGCGGCCGAGCTGGCCACCAAGCCTTTCACCCCGATGCCTGTGCTGGGAGTGCCAGGCTGGTGGCACGCCAATGAGCATCCTGATTTTTATGCCGACGCCTCGGTGTTCCGACCGCCTCGCCCCTTTGTGAAGACCTGACATGACTTCGACTGCCGATCCTTCCTGGAGCCACCTGAACCTGTCGCGCGAGGCTGACCGCGCCACGCTGGCCGCCCATTTTCGCGAAACCGGCGTGCGCGACGTGGAATGCCTCTTCGCCGACGTGACCGGTTACCCGCGCGGCAAGCTGATGCCAGCCGCGAATTTCGCCGCCGGCGGCGAACTGCGCATCTGCCAGGCCATTCCCATGCAGTGTGTGACCGGCGAATACAGCTACGACCCGATCTTCCCGGACAGCGATCCGGACGTGCGCCTGGTGCCCGATCTGACCACGCTCAAGCGCTCCCCCTGGGCCAGCGTGCCGCGCTATCTGGCGGTGCACGATGCCTACGAAATGGACGGCAGCCTGTGCGAATTTGCGCCGCGCTCGGTATTGAAGAATGTGGTGGCGCGCTACGCTGCGGCGGGTCTGACACCGGTGGTGGCGCCCGAGATCGAGTTCTACCTGACCGCGGCCATGACCGATCCGACCCAGTCGCTGGTCTCGCCCACCGGCAAGGGCGGGCGGCCCGAGGTGGGTCAGTCGGCGTTCAGTCTGAACGCGTTGAATGAACTGGCGCCGTTCTGGGACGCTTTCCACGCCGCCATCGACGGCCTGGGCATCCGGGCCGACACCTGGCTGCACGAGGTGGGCGAAAACCAGTACGAGATCAACCTGCTGCACGGTGATCCGGTGGCCGTGGCCGACCAGGCCTTCCTGTTCAAGACCGCGGCGCGCGAGATCGCGCTGCAGCACGGGCTGAACGCTGTTTTCATGGCCAAGCCCATCGCCGGTCAGGCCGGCAGCTCCATGCACCTGCACCAGAGCGTGGTCGACGCGCAGGGCCGCAACGTGTTCAGCCAGGCCGACGGCTCGGCCAGCGAGGCTTTCTTGCACTACATCGGCGGACTGCAGGCGTACACGCCAGACCTGATGCTGATCTACGCGCCCACGGTCAACAGCTACCGCCGCTACGTCGCCGGGAGCCAGGCGCCGACCAACGTCCAGTGGGGTGACGACAACCGCACCGCCGGTCTGCGGGTTCCGGTGAGCGGGCCGGCTGCGCGCCGGGTGGAGAACCGGTTGGCCGGCGCCGACGCCAATCCTTACCTCGCGATGGCGGCGACCTTGGCGGCGGGTCTGGCGGGCTTGAACGAGCGGCTGTCGCCTGCTGAACCGGTGGTCGGCAACGGTTATGACCAGGCACGTGGCTTGCCGCGAACCTTTGACACGGCGCTGGATCAGATGGCCTCCAGTCACCACGCGCCGCGCCTGCTCGGCGAGCGCTTTGTGCAGGGCTTCCTGTCGGTGAAGGCGCTGGAGCTTGACCATTTTCTGAACGAAATCAGTGCTTGGGAGCGGCGCTATTTGCTACCTCAGGTCTGAACACATCTTGAAACGGGGCGCGTCAGCCCCTACTATCATCCGTTACTGTTTTCTCCGGAGACCCCATGAAGCGCATCTTCCTGTTTCTCATGACCAACTTTGCCGTGATGGCGGTGCTGATGGTCACTTCCCGCGTGCTCGGTGTGGACCGGTTCCTCACGGCGAATGGCCTGAACATGACGGCGTTGGCCGGTTTCTCGCTCCTGATGGGCTTTGGCGGTGCGACCATCTCGCTGTTGATGAGCAAGAGCATGGCAAAAATGAGCACGGGCGCACGTGTCATCAACCAGCCGCAAACCGCCGACGAAGCCTGGATCGTGCAGACGGTTCAAAAGTTTGCCGACAAGGCCGGCATCGGCATGCCCGAGGTCGCGATTTACGATGGCGCTCCCAACGCCTTTGCCACCGGCGCCTTCAAGAATTCTGCCCTGGTCGCCGTGTCCACGGGCCTGCTGCAGAGCATGACCAAAGATGAAGTCGAGGCCGTGATCGGCCACGAGGTGGCCCACGTCGCCAACGGCGACATGGTCACGATGACCTTGATTCAGGGCGTGATGAACACCTTCGTCGTGTTCCTCAGTCGTGCCATCGGCTATGCGGTGGACAGCTTCTTGCGCCGTGGCAGCGACAGCCATTCCGGCCCCGGCATCGGCTACATGATCACCACTGTGGTGCTGGATATCCTGCTCGGTTTCGTGGCCGCCATCATCGTGGCCTGGTTCTCGCGCCAGCGCGAATTCCGCGCCGACGCGGGTGCTGCCGACCTGATGGGCCGCAAGCAGCCCATGATCAATGCGCTGGCCCGGCTCGGTGGGTTGACCCCTGGTGAGCTGCCCAAGACCATGCAGGCCATGGGCATTGCGGGCGGTCTGGGCAAGCTGTTCTCGACCCACCCGCCGATGGAAGAGCGGATCGAGGCGCTGCAGAAACTGTGACCATCCGCACCGCGGTCGGCGTCCGCTATCGCGGGACCATGCCTGCGGCCCGGCGGAGACGGCTCTGCGGCATCCTGTAACGCAGTCGTCATTCGCCGTCCAAGAAAAACGCGACCCTCGGGTCGCGTTTTTCTTTTCTGGGCCTGCTCGTTCAGCGGTAGTCTCGGTTCCAGCGTTCGCCCTGGTCGTCGTAGCGGTCATCCCCACGGCGGTCGTCGTACCGGTCTTGGCGATAGGGGCGGTGACCGCCGATGCGCACCACGTCCGGTGCGCTGGACGCTTGCGGACGGTAAGCAGGTCCGTAGCCAGGTCGGTAGGCTGGAGCGGCACTGACCGGCCGCACGCTCACCGGGACCCAGCGGCCCGGGTCTTGCGGCATCTGGGTGCTGTATTGGCGTCCCGCGTATTCGTAGACCACGTTGTAGGCCACGACCCGGTTCTCCATCACCTGCTGCGTGCTGCACTCCTGGACCGTGCGGGTGTGCGACTGGCCCCGGCCTTCGATGCGGTTGCCCAGGATGGCGCCACCGAAAAGCCCGATGGCGGTGGCGGCGGCGCGGCCGTTGCCGTCGCCGATCGCATTGCCCATCGCGCCGCCAGCAATCGCCCCCATCACGGCACCGGCGCCGGAGGTGCGGGCTGGCTCGCGCACGGTGACGTTTTCGCAGACCTGCTGGGGTACGGCCACCTGCTGGGTCACGGGCGTGCTGCTCAGCACGCGGCCTCGTTCGTCCTGCGCCTGTGCGGCAGAGGCGCCGGCGAGGGCCATCGCGCCGGTCAGGACGGGGATCAGGAAGGAACGCGAGGGGGAGGTCATGGAAATCTCCGAGGGTTGAAGGAGACTTCACTGTGCGGGGGCAGTGTCAAGCCGGTCCGCACCGGCTGTAAAGCTGGCAATGCAGATGTAACCAGCAGTTTTCAGAGCCTGAGGATGGCTTTGGCGACCGCTTCGGCGACCTTGATGCCGTCCACCCCGGCCGACAGGATGCCGCCGGCGTAGCCAGCGCCTTCGCCGGCGGGATACAGGCCGCGGGTGTTCAAACTCTGGAAGTCCTCACCCCTCGTGATGCGAAGCGGCGAACTGGTGCGGGTTTCCACGCCAGTGAGCACCGCGTCCGCCATGTCGTAGCCCTTGATCTTGCGGCCGAACACCGGCAGCGCCTCGCGCATGGCGTCGATGGCGAAGGCTGGCAATGCAGGGGCCAGGTCGCCCAGTGTGACACCCGGCTTGTAGGAAGGGGTGACCTCGCCCAAGGCAGTCGACGGTTTGCCGGCGAGGAAGTCACCGACCTTCTGACCTGGCGCCTCGTAACTCCTGCCGCCCAGTTCGAAGGCCCGGGCTTCCAGCTGGCGCTGGAGCACGATGCCGGCCAGCGGGTGCATCTTGCCTTGCCCGGCCAGGGAGCTCGCCTGTTGCGCATAGCGCGTACCCGCGACATCCCCGAAAGCGGACGTCCACAGCGGCAGGTCCTGGGGAAACGTCATGGGGTAGTCGCTGAGGTCGATACCCACCACCATGCCCGCATTGGCATTGCGCTCGTTGCGCGAATACTGGCTCATGCCGTTGGTGACGACGCGACCGGGCTCGGAAGTCGCGGCCACCACGGTGCCGCCGGGGCACATGCAGAAGCTGTAGACCGCTCGGCCGTTCTTGGCGTGGTGCACCAGCTTGTAGTCGGCCGCGCCCAGCAGCGGGTGACCAGCGTGCCGGCCCCAGCGTGCTTGGTCGATCACGCTCTGCGGGTGCTCGATGCGAAAACCCACCGAGAACGGCTTGGCTTCCAGGAACACGCCCGCGTCGTGCAACATGGCGAAACTGTCGCGCGCGCTGTGGCCCAGTGCGAACACGGCGTGGCGCGTGGGCAGTTCCTGGGTATCGCCGTTGTCCAGTCGCTGCACATGCAATGTGGTCAGTTGCTGCTGGCCCGCGGTGCCAGGGGCCATCTGTGCGCCGATCACCTGGTGCTGAAAGCGGATCTCGCCGCCCAACGCCACGATCTTCTCGCGCATCGTCTCTACCACCTTGACCAGCTTGAAGGTGCCAATGTGCGGGTGCGCCTGGTACAAGATCTCGGGCGGTGCGCCCGCATCGACAAACTCCTGCATCACCTTGCGGCCAAGAAAGCGCGGGTCCTTGATCTGGCTGTAAAGCTTGCCATCAGAGAACAGACCCGCGCCGCCTTCACCGTATTGCACGTTGCTCTGTGGATTCAGAAGTTTCTTGCGCCACAGTCCCCAGGTGTCTTTGGTGCGCTCGCGCACTGGCTTGCCGCGTTCGAGCACGATGGGCTTGAGGCCCATCTGCGCCAGCGCAAGCGCCGCGAACAAGCCACAAGGACCCAGGCCAATCACCACCGGGCGCTCAGTGTCGTGGGCAGGCCAGTCGACCGGGGCATGGCCGGGAGCGCGCCAGAGCATGTCAGGTGTGGGCAGCACATGCGGATTCTTTTCCTGCCGGTCCAGCACGGCGACCTCTTGCGCTGGATCTGTCAGGGTCACGTCGACGATGTAGACCGCCAGCAACTCGGCCTTGCGCGCGTCAAAGCTGCGCTTGAAAACAGTCAGCGAAGCTATGCTGTCCCGCGCGATGCCAAGCGCACTCGCGGCCCGGCAGGTCAGCGCTTCGACCGGGTGCGGCGGGGGCGCGCGGTCGAGGTCGGTTTCGTTGGGGGCGTCGGCCGCACGGCGGTGCTCAGCGGGTACCTCGGCCAGGGAGAGTTTGAGTTCGGCGATGCGGATCATGGTCTCGTGGGGCTTGTGTCGATCAAGCAGCGATGGTCCCTATTGTCGCCGTTGCCCCATGCAGGTCAGCGCGCGGCGCAGACAATAGGGTATGTCCGACACCCAGTCTCGTCCCGCGTTCCCCGCCAACAAGCCGCTATGGTGGATCTACCTGGTGTTTCTCGCACCCATGGTGTTGTCCAACTTCCTACAGAGCTTGTCGGGCACGCTCAACGGCATTTACATCGGCCAGATGCTTGGGACCCACGCACTCGCGGCGGTGTCTGGCATGTTCCCGATCTTCTTTTTCTTCATCTCTCTGGTGATCGGCCTAGGCGCGGGCGCCTCGGTACTGATCGGGCAGTCGTGGGGCGCCGAGGAGCCCGACAAGGTCAAGGCGATTGCCGGCACGGCGCTGGCGCTGGGTGCCTTGATCGGCGTCGTGGCGGCGCTGCTGGGCAGCGTGTTTGCACGCGAAGCGATGCAATTGCTGGGCACACCGGCCGACGTGCTGGACGATGCCACCGCCTATGCCCGGGTGATGATGCTGCTCATGCCGCTGCTGCTGCTGGTCATCCTCTATACGCAGTTGCTGCGAGGTATCAGCGACACCATGACGCCTCTGCTGGCCTTGTTGTTGTCCACCGGCCTGGGTCTTGTGTTGACGCCGGCCTTGATCAAGGGCTGGCTGGGGCTGCCGCCCATGGGCATCCAGAGCGCCGCACTGGCAGGCTTCGTGTCGCAGGCTGCATCGCTGAGCTTCCTGGTCTGGCGCCTGCGGCACAAAGGCAGCGTGCTTGCACCAGACCGGGTGCTGCTTCGGTCTTTGCGGCTGGACGGCAAGATCCTGGCCCAGGTCATGCGCATTGGCCTGCCGACCGGCTTGCAAATGGTGGTGCTCTCGATCTCCGAGCTGGTGATCTTGTCGCTCGTCAATGGCCACGGCTCTCAGGCCACAGCGGCCTACGGTGCGGTCACGCAAATCGTCAACTACGTGCAGTTCCCCGCGCTGTCCATTGCCATCACCGCCTCCATCCTTGGCGCGCAGGCCATCGGCGCGGGCCAGCAGGAGCGCCTGGCCGCAATCCTGCGCACCGGGCTGTGGCTCAACGTGTGCGTGACCGGCTCCTTGGTGCTGCTGGGCTATGCACTGTCGCACTGGCTGCTGGGGCTGTTCATCACCCAGCCCGAGGTGCTGGCACAGGCCGAGCATCTGTTGCACATCATGTTGTGGAGCCTGCTGCTGTTCGGCTTTCAATCGGTGGTGGGCGGCATCATGCGCGCCAGCGGCGTGGTGCTGGTGCCGGTGGCGATTTCCATCGCCTGCATTCTGCTGGTGCAATTGCCGGTGGCCCACGTGCTGAATCAGCGGGTCGGACTGGAGGGTGTGTGGATGGCGTTTCCGGTGACCTATGCGGCCATGCTCGTGCTGCAGACGGGTTATCACCAGCTGGTGTGGCGCTTCAAGACCGTCGAACGCCTGGTGTAGGCGATCGACAAGACGGCTCGCCACGCAGTTGCCCCAAGGCCATACAGCCCCTCGGGGCGGCAAGCCGCGAAGCAATGGTGCGTGGGGTGGATAATCCGTTGGTGAAGCGCGCCAGGCCGTCGCTGGCACAGCCCGCAAGGGAACCCGAAAGGGAGTGCTGGAGGAACGTCCGGACTGCACAGGACAGCGTAGGAGGTAACACCTCTCCACCGACAAGCCCGATGAGTTCGCTCAAAGGGCCCTAAGGTGAGGATCAGAGCAACAGAGACGAGCCGCTTCAGTGCGGGTGAAACGGGCAATCTCTACGCGCAGCAATACCAAATAGGCCAGCCTGAAGCGGCGCGGCTCGCCGCGTTTGCCGATTCCTTGTGGTTCCGCAAGGTGAGTTGGCGGGTAGGTAGCACCGAGCCGGGTGGGCGACCCCCGGCCCAGAGGAATGACGGTCACGTTCAGGGCAACCTGGACGCACAAAATCCGGCGTATCGGCGCGCTTCACACTTTATTCACCGCGCCATCCACCCCGTGCGCAGGGCATGTGACCAGTCGGGTCGTCCGCGCTGATCGGCGAGCACCGCCATCGATTCAAAATCGTAGACCACGCTGATCAGCTCGCAAGTCCAGCGCCCCTGGCGTTTCTCCACGACGGCGTAGCGTGCAACCGGGCTGCCGGTTTCGATGCGGTGGTAGCTTGAATGCGGGTAGGGGTGATCGTCGTCGTAGGCCGGCAGGCCCACGCTGCCCGGGTTGACGATCAGCAGGTGTCCACACTGAACCACCCTCGGCACATGCGTGTGTCCGCAGGCCAACAGGCTGATGGAAGGCGGGACGTGGCTGCCCAGACGCTCTTCAATTTCAGCGGGCGTAGCCAGGCGCGCTTCTTCACCCACGGGTGTTTCCAGTAGGTATTCGATGTCACTGCGCGGGCTGCCATGGCACAGCGCAACGTCCGATCCCAAATGCTCGGGCCACAT
>JBIIQD010000569.1:0-2631 GCA_044342265.1 Hydrogenophaga sp.
CTTCAATTTCAGCGGGCGTAGCCAGGCGCGCTTCTTCACCCACGGGTGTTTCCAGTAGGTATTCGATGTCACTGCGCGGGCTGCCATGGCACAGCGCAACGTCCGATCCCAAATGCTCGGGCCACATCTTGCCCTGGTGCAGACGCGGATCGCACGGGTCTGCGTGGCTGGCCAGCCACGCTTTGTCGCCGTCTGCCAGCTGCCCACTGGTATAGGCGTCCGAGGGATTCTGGCGCGCCAGCGGCAGGCTCAGCACCTGTCGCTCGTGATTTCCCGCCACATGCAACCAGGGCATAGGCGCCAGGCGTTGTGCAGTTTCCAAGGGCTGCAGTGGTCCGCTCAGTGTGTCACCGAGGTTGACCACCTGGTCCACCTGTCGGCTCGCCATGTCCTCTATCACAGCGTTCAAGGCGGCGAGGTTGCCGTGGATGTCCGAGACGAAGGCGATACGCATGATGTCTGCCACTCAGAGGTTGAAGCCGCCCAGGCTCTGAATCCGCTGCACGTGCGCCAGCATCGAGCGCTTGGCGATTGGCCACAAGCGTTCTGGCACGTCGTCATAGGCCCGTTGAACCCAGTCGTCCATGGATCCATCGGGCATCGCCCGCATGGCGTTGACGATCTTGGCCTCGCGGGCCAGACGGTGAGCCTTGAGGTGCGCGATGGCCGAGCGGGCGCCGCCATGTTCGGGCGCGCTCGGGTTGTCGGGTGTTCGCTTTAGGTCGCCCAGCACATAGCCGTGCGCGGGCAAGATGAAGTCCACACCATGGTCCCTGCACAGACGGTCCAGCTTGTCGAGCGAATCCAGGTAGTCGCCCATGTGACCATCGGGCGGATCAATCACCGTGGTGCTGCCGTTGAGGATGTGGTCGCCAGAGAACAGCAGCCCGTCTTCCTCCAGCAGCAGACACAGGTGGTTGGCGGCGTGGCCGGGGGTGTGCACGACCTGCAGGGTGTGGCTGTTGAGTTCGCCGTCGTTGGCGCCGACGAGCACTATCCGTTCGCCATCGGCCAGCGCGCGATCGGGCGTGAAACGGCTGTTCTCGCGTGAGGTGGGGCCGCTGGGCATGCCCAGGATCGGCGGTTGGCCCAGGTCGGCGGCAATACACAGCGCCTGCAGCCGCGGCGCGCCGGGTGAATGGTCAGGGTGCGAGTGGGTGCAGACGATGGCGCGGATATTGCCGCCTGCGGCCCGCCACAGTCGCTCGATGTGGCCCGGATCGTCCGGGCCAGGGTCGATCACGATGTGGCCAGTGGACGGATCTCCGACCACGTAGCTGTTGGTGCCGGGCCCGGTCATGAAGCCGGGATTGGGCGCGGTCAGTCGCTGCACGTTCTTGAGCAGCGGCACCGGGCGCTCGGTCTGCCAGGCCAGCTCGTGCACGATCTGGCCTTCCGGGCAGACCAGCGCCAGTTCGCCGAAAGGCTGTTCGTGCTCCATGTGGCGCGATTCGTGGCCGTTCAGCAGTCCGGCGCGTGGGCAACTGGTGAACAACGGCTCATCACTGACCGCACAGGCATCGAGCACGGCCTGAACACTGGCATAGGCCTGAAGCCGCTCCAGCGTGCGGATGGTCGGGAAAATGATGAAGAACTGGCCAGCGGCGTGTTGCGCCAGCGCATCGGCCGGGCGCACCCACAGTGGCTCGAACTGCTCCGATTCGTCGGCGACCGGCTCCTGACTTTCGGGCATGCGCGCCACCAGGAAAGGCACTTCAAAGCGGCGCGGCAGGTCGCGGTCGGTGATCCAGTGGGCCAGCACGAAAACCTCGGCGCCCGACAGCGTCAATCCCTGTGCGGCGCATTGCGCCGCGAAGGGAGCTTTGCGGTCGAGAGCGGCGATGTGCGAGGTGTCCAGGTGCAAACCATTGGCGCGGCGCGCCAGCAGCACGCCCAGTTCCTCAAAGCTCTCGCGAATCGCGGCGATGGCCTGCGTCAGGCGCAGGTCGCTCTGAGTGGCGCGGCGGGTGGATTGGGCGTGGCACTGTGCGTCGGCGGTGTCGATGCCACCACCGGGGAACACGTAGGCGCCGGGTGCGAAGCTCGCCGTCATCGAGCGTCGCGTCATCAGCACCTCGAGGCCTTCTGGCGTATCGCGCAGCAGCAACACGGTGGCGGCGGGGCGCAGCTGGGCAGAAGCGCGCTGGGGGTGAAGCAGTTGGGCAGATCGGACCATGACCGCATGTTACGGCGACACAGGCCATCCCGTCTCCGGGTCCATGGGCCGATAATCCTGTCCATGCGAGTGCACTTCACCAAGATGCAGGGCGCGGGCAACGATTTCGTCGTGCTCGACGAGACGCGCGGCCGCCTGGGCCTGAGCGCGGCCCAGTACCGATTCCTGGCCGACCGCCACTTTGGTGTCGGCGCCGACCAGATCCTGTCCGTGCGGCCAGCGCCATCGGCGGCGGTGGATTTTGAGTATGTGATCCACAACGCTGATGGCGGAGAGGTCGAACACTGCGGCAATGGCGCGCGCTGTTTCGTGCGCTACGTGCGCGACAAGGGCCTGACCGAGCGCAACCCGGTGCGGGTGAAAGTGAAGAACGGCGAGATCAGCCTTGCACTCAACGACGACGGTCGCGTGACCGTGGACATGGGACCACCCGTTTTTGACCTGGCGCGCGTGCC
>JBIIQD010000287.1:0-4295 GCA_044342265.1 Hydrogenophaga sp.
CTACGGTGAGTCCGCTCCCGCACCGGTGCTGTTCAGGCACTTCGGCTTTACCCCCGAGAACGTTGCTGACACTGTTCGCAAGGTGCTCCGCAAGTAAGTCCCTATCGGTTTCCCTTTTTTTTCATCCATCCAAGGAGCAGAGGACATGGCTATCAAAGTCGGTATCAACGGTTTCGGCCGCATCGGCCGCAACGTGCTGCGCAGCGCGATCCAGAACTTCCCGGACATCGAGATCGTTGCCATCAACGACCTGCTCGAACCCGACTACCTGGCCTACATGCTGCAGTACGACAGCGTGCACGGCCGCTTCAAGGGCACCGTCAGCGTTGAAGGCAACACCCTGGTCGTCAACGGCAAGAAGATCCGTCTGACCGCCGAGAAAGATCCGACCGCCCTGAAGTGGAACGAAGTCGGCGCCGACATCGTGATCGAATCCACCGGCATCTTCCTGGACAAGGCCGGTGGCGAGAAGCACCTGGCCGCGGGCGCCAAGAAGGTCATCTTCTCGGCGCCTTCCAAAGACGACACCCCGATGTTCGTCTTCGGCGTGAACGACAAGACCTACGCCGGCCAGGCCATCATTTCCAACGCCTCCTGCACCACCAACTGCCTGGCCCCCGTGGCCAAGGTGCTGCACGACAAGTGGGGCATCAAGCGTGGCCTGATGACGACGGTGCACGCAGCGACCGCCACCCAGAAAACGGTGGACGGCCCGAGCAACAAAGACTGGCGCGGCGGCCGTGGCATTCTGGAAAACATCATCCCCAGCAGCACCGGCGCGGCCAAGGCGGTGGGCGTGGTGATTCCCGAGCTGAACAAGAAGCTGACCGGCATGAGCTTTCGCGTGCCGACCTCCGACGTGTCGGTGGTGGACCTGGTGGTCGAACTCAACAAGGAGGCCAGCTACGCCGAGATCTGCGCCGAAATGAAAGCGCAGAGCGAAGGCGCCCTGAAGGGCGTGCTGGGCTACACCACCGACAAGGTGGTGGCCACCGACTTCCGCGGCGAGACCTGCACCAGTGTGTTCGACGCCGACGCTGGCATTGCGCTGGACAGCACCTTCGTGAAGGTCGTGAGCTGGTACGACAACGAGTGGGGCTACTCCAACAAGTGCCTGGAGATGGTGCGCGTGGTTGCGAAGTGAGCGCAGGCTGAAACAGACAAGAAAAAGCGCCTTCGGGCGCTTTTCTGTTGCCCCAGATGCACCGGTGCCTGATCGGATTTGACTATAGACCGACCGGTCTATAGACTTGCGGCCATGTCCGACGCAGCCGCCCCACCACCTGCTCCCGCACCCGCCCCACCCCCCAGCACCCGCGCGCGCTTGATCTCGGCCATGACCCACGCGCTGTGCCGCCGAGGCTTGCACGGTGTGGGCCTGACCGAACTGCTGGCTCAGGCCGATGCGCCCAAAGGGGTGCTCTACCACCACTTCCCCGGTGGCAAGACCGAGCTGGCGGTGGCGGCCATCGATGACGTGGTCGCCCGCATGCTCGCCGCGCTCGACACCCTGCTGGCGCAACACAGCGACCCGCTGCAAGCCACCCGGCAATGGATGCAGGCCGCCACCCAGCGCCTGAGCCGGTCAGGCTTTGATGCGGGCTGCCCCCTGGCCACGGTGGCGCTGGAGAGCACCGCTGACGACCCGGCCTTGAGGGCGGCCCTGGCGCGCGCCTTTGCCACCCTGCGCGAGCGCATTGCCCAGGCGCTGGTGGCGAGTGGCGAATCGACTGCCACTGCTCGGGGGCTGGCGGCGCTGATCGTCGCCACCTACGAAGGGGGCCTGCTGCAGGCGCGCGTAGCGCAGAGCACCGAGCCCATCGAGCAGGCCACGCAGACCTTGCTGGCCTTGCTGGACGCACGCGCCAGACCTTGAACGGGAGACCGATCCATGTCCACCACCAACGCCGTTGCCGACGTGCGCGTCGAACGCCTCACGCTGACTGCCGCCGACGGATACACCCTCGCAGCCACGCGCTTCCACAGCCCCACGCCGCCCCGCGCACACATCGTGGTGGGCGGCGCCACCGCCGTGCCACAGGACTTCTACAAACGCTTTGCCGAACACGCGGCGCGCCGCGGATTCGATGTGCTGACGCTGGACTACCGGGGCATCGGCCGGTCGGCTCCGCCAAGCCTCAAAGGCTTTCGCATGGACTACCTGGACTGGGGCCGACTCGATCTGGCCGCCGGTATCCAGGTGATGCGGACCACAGGCGTTCCCCTTTACGTGGTCGGGCACTCGTACGGCGGTCACGCGCTGGGCCTGCTGCCCCACCCCGACTGGGTGCACGGCGCCTACACCTTCGCCACCGGGGCCGGGTGGCATGGCTGGATGCCGCCGCTGGAACGCATTCGGGTGTTGTTCATGTGGCGGGTGCTCGGGCCAGTGTGGACGCGCCTGGAGGGATATTTGCCCTGGAGCCGCCTCGGCATGGGCGAAGACCTGCCCCTGGACGTGTACCGGCAATGGCGCCAGTGGTGCCGATTTCCGCGCTACTTCTTTGACGACCCCGGCATGCGGGAGGTGACCCAGCGTTTTGCCGAGGTGCGGTTCCCGATCGTGGCGGCCAATGCGCTGGACGACGCCTGGGCCTCACCGGCTTCCCGCGACGCTTTCATGGCCGGGTACAGCCGCAGCGCCGTGAGCTTGGTGAACATAGACCCCCGCCAACAGCGCCTGGGCCACATCGGCCACATGGGCTACTTCAGGTCGGCCGCGCAACCCCTGTGGGACGAAGCGCTGGACTGGTTTGATGGTCTTGCAAGTCCTCGCCATTCGCCGCCTAGGCCGGCGGCGCGATGAACTGGGAATCGCCCGTCAGTGGCCGTCCTGCGCGGCACATTGGTTTCCCGTTGGCTGGCCCCTGAAGAAAAGAGCCGCTGGGTGAACGAAGCGGCTCTTGTTGGTTGTGCAGGGCTGCGCCGTCTACAAATCGCCCCAGCCAGTGAGTCGGGCCCAAAGGCTCTTCTTCTCAGGTTCTGAAGCGTAGAAAGCGTCGGCGCGGATGCGAGAGGGATGGGCACCGCGCTCTTCAGCCGAGGCCTTGACGGCGTCCACCATGGGTGGAGGGCCAGCCACATAGATGCGGGCGTGCTCCAGGTCGTGAAAATCCTGTTCCAGCACATGGTGCACGAAACCCTTTCGGGCCGACACGCGCGCGCTTTCCGAATACACCGGTGTGAAGCGAAAACCGTGTTCCTGCGCACGGGAGGTCAGCCTCGACTCGGCGTACAGATCACGCTCGGCGCGCACTCCGTGGTACAGGTGCACCTGTTCGGGCGGGACACCGTCTTTGAGCGCTGCGTCTAGCACGGAGAGAATGGGCGCCAAGCCAGTGCCGCCAGCCAACAGCACCAAGGGACCGGTGTGAGCGTTTTCCAGCCTTTCCCAGTAAGCGTCGCCAAACGGGCCGCGCACTTCCACCGTATCACCCTCGCGCAGCTTGGTGGCCACATGCTGGCTCACCATCCCGTCCGGGACGATGCGAATATGGAACTCCAGCAGGTCTTGACCCGGCTGACTGGCCATGGAGTACTTGCGCGCGGGCAACTTGCCAAAACGCAGCTTCGCGAACTGACCCGGGTGGAAGTTGAAGCCTTGCCCTGGCGGCGTGGCAAGGGTCACGACAAATACATCGTGTGCCACCGGCGCGACCATGAAAACCCTGGCGTCGAACTTCACCATCGGCTTGGGCACGGCGGAGGAAGACAGCCAACTGATCTTCACATCTGACACCACGCGTGAACGGCAAGCCAGGATGAATCCCTGGGATCGCTCTTCGTCGCTCAGGGCACCCGGACTGTAGGCATCCATCACGACCTCGCCGGAAGACAACTGACACTTGCAGCTGCCACACTCACCGGTGCCGCATCCGTGCGGGAACGGCACTCCTGCATCAAGCGCAGCTTCCAGGATACGCTGGCGACCAGCCTCGATGGGCCGAGGCCATTGGGAGATCTGAATCTGAGCCATGGATCTTCTATTGGAGCTGCACCTTCAAGGGGTGCACATGGCGGGTATGGCGCACCTGGTTGTGGTCGAACACCGCCACCCACATGAACATGCCGTTGGCGATCGGCTGGTCGAACTTGGAACCGGTGTCCAGCTTGCGTGAGGCTTCGATGGTCCACCAGCCGTCTTTCCACACCGCGTGGGCGCTCACGTCGCCGCGGTCGCCTTCAAACGGCTTGTCAAAGACCACTGAAGGCAGCACGGTGCCCACCGGAATCGAAGCGTCGGCTTCAGGCGTGTAAGGCACGACCTCGATCCTGGCCATGGCCATGTTGCCTTC
>JBIIQD010000289.1:0-4292 GCA_044342265.1 Hydrogenophaga sp.
TCCAAAAGCAAGGAATACAACGACCGCATCGAAGCCATCAACTTCTCGCTGCTGCACGACGACGGCCAGAGCCATGCGGACCTGGAGAGCTCGGACGTGATCCTGGTGGGCGTCAGCCGCAGTGGCAAGACACCCACGTCGCTGTACCTGGCGATGCAACACGGGCTGAAAGCCTCCAACTATCCGCTGATCCCGGAAGACTTCGACCGCCGCAAGCTGCCCCCTGCCCTGGTGCCGCACCGCAAGAAGATCTTTGGTCTGACCATTGCGCCCGAGAGGCTGGCCGAAATCCGCAACGAGCGCCGCCCCAACTCGCGCTACGCCAGCATTGAAAACTGCCGCGCCGAGGTCAATGAAGCCGAAGCAATGATGCGCCGCGAGGGCATCCGATGGCTCTCGACAACCACCAAATCGATCGAAGAGATCGCCACGACCATCTTGCAAGAGATTCGGCCTGAACGGCTGGCGTACTAAGCGCCGCTGGCACACAACTGGTCAGCGCAGATCAGCGGCGCAGCCTTGCAACCAAGCGCGACACCCCAAGCACCAGCACCAGGATGATCGAGTTTGAGAACACCCCGGCGACGATCGCGTGACTGAGGCTGGCAGCGGGACTGGGCATGGTAGTCGCAAGCATCACCGCCACGAACACCACACCGGCGACCAGCGGCAGCACACGCCCAGTCACAGGGGCTGTCCGCAGCATGGTGACCACAAGAGCAACGATCAGACCGATGCGAAACACGTCCGTCAGTTGCGAATAGACAAGGTCAATCACGGGAGCGGTTCTTTCTTTTGGACCGATACAGGCATGCAGCCTGCCATTGTCTGCGCCTTGGAAATCAGACTCGGCCTGCGCTGAGTCGGGTTTGCGAGAAGCGGACCGATCATCTGCCTTGGGAAAGGCAGGATCGTTTCACAACAACCGGGTCTTGGCCTTCATACGATGCCAAGACCCGATCATCGTGTCGGATCACCTCGCGTCGGAGTCGCCCGCGAAGATGTCCTTCTTGTGTGTACCACCCGGCACGAACAGGGAGCCGATGACAACCGTCATCACCGCGATCACGATGGCGTACCAGAGACCAGAGTAGATATTGCCGGTCTGAGCAGAGATTGCAAACGCTGTTGCTGGCATCAGGCCACCGAACCAGCCGTTACCAATGTGGTAGGGCAGCGACAGGCCGGAATAGCGAATCCGGGTCGGGAACATCTCCACCAACATGGCCGCGATCGGACCATAAACCATCGTCACCAGCAGAACCAGGTAGGTCAGGATGAGGATGATGGTCATCTTCTGTGCGGTGAAGATATCCACGAAGTTTTGCGCCTTGGCAATGGTCTTGTTGTCGGCTGGCACCAGCGGATAACCCGCCTGCTTCAGAGCAGCGTTGAGGCTACCGTCGAATGCGGCCTTGGCCTTCTTGAGGTCGTCGCCGGTGAGCTTGCCCGCGTCATATGCCTCAATCGACGTTTCGCCGACCTTCACGACGGCCAGTGTGCCCGGTGCAGCACCTTCAACGGTCGTGTAGTTCACCGACGTGCGAGCCAGCTGAGCCTTGGCGATGTCGCACGACGACGTGAACTTGGCTGTACCGGTGGGGTTGAACTGGAACGAACAATCCTCGGCGTTCACCGTCACCGTCACGGGCGTCTGGTGCGCGGCGTAGATGGCCGGGTTGGCTGTTTTTGTCAGCAAACCGAACACGGGCAAGAAGGTCGCAGCAGCCAGCAGGCAACCAGCAAGGATGATCGGCTTGCGGCCGATGCGGTCTGACAGTGCGCCGAACAGCAGGAAGCCGCCGGTTCCCAGAATCAACGACCAGGCCACCATGACGTTGGCGGTGAAGCTGTCGATCTTGATCACGTTCTGCATGAAGAACAGCGCATAGAACTGGCCCGTGTACCACACCACAGCCTGACCTGCGACCAAGCCCAGCAAAGCAATCAGTGCGATCTTGCCGTTCTTCCAGTTGCCGAAGGCTTCGCTCAACGGAGCCTTGGAGGTGCGCCCCTCTTCCTTCATCTTCTTGAAGGCCGGGCTCTCGTTCATCTGCAGTCGGATGTAGAGCGAGATTCCCAGCAGGAAGATGGAGCCGATAAACGGAATACGCCATCCCCAGGCATTGAATGCCTTCACCATCGAGGGGCTACCGTCAGCCAAGAGCACCGCCACGCCATCCTTCATCAGGGGCACGTCCGGGTAGTTCCCGTTCACATAGCCTTGCACCGACAAGATGACGATCAGCGACAACAACAGTCCCAGCGTCGCCGTGGTCTGAATGAACGCAGTGAAGTAGCCACGCTGATTTGCTGGCGCGTGCTCTGCCACATAAATCGCCGCACCACCATATTCGCCACCCAGAGCCAAGCCCTGCGCCATGCGCAGCAGGATCAAGATGACGGGAGCTGCCACGCCCCAGCTTTCATAGTTGGGCAGTACGCCCACCAGGAACGTGGACACACCCATGATGACAATGGTCATCAGGAAGGTGTACTTGCGGCCCAGCATGTCACCCAGCATGCCAAACACCAGTGCCCCGAATGGTCGGACAATAAAGCCTGCGGCAAATGCCAGCAGCGCGAAGACGTTGCGGGTGTTCTCAGGGAAGGCCGTGAAGAACTGCGCCCCGATGATCGAGGCCAACGCACCGTAGAGATAAAAGTCGTACCACTCGAAAATCGTTCCCGCGGAAGAGGCTGCAATGACCTTTTTCTCCTCCGCAGTCATTGGACGGGAACGTTCCCGCTGGTTGGTTAGGGTGTCACTTGTCGCCATTTGCTTGCTCCATGTTGGTCCGGCGATCAGCCGAACAGTTATTCCTAGCAGTTACCCTAGATTGCTTCATCGGATTCGGCCTTTCAGCACGAAATTCAACGACCTAAACCCCGCCTTCCGGACAAAGACGGTGGAGCCCTGGGACCCCTTATCGTTGAGCCAAGGACCAAGGACCTGAAAACAAGGCCCTCCTTGTTTCGGAGCGCGAGTTTGAAGCCGGTTGCTTACTGAGAAATTGCAAAGCGCGCGCAAAGCCAAAAGGTCAGGGAAAACACCTCATGGGGTTCCCATATCGCCGCGTTGACCATGAATGCATGAACATCACTGGGAGCGAGGGCTTGCGCATGTGTCGACCGCTTTCGGATTTCCAGAGGTCTAACACTCAGAAGATGCCTCGCTGCTTTTTGTCCATCCAGGTGAAATGAGGTGCCCATGCGCATCGCTCTCTTGTCCGACATCGACGCGCACTGGCATGCGATGACCGCTTGCCTGGCTCATGCAGACAGGCAGCGAATTGATCGTCGGGCGTTTCTGTGTGACATGCTGGGGTGCGGCGTATCCCCCACCGAGGTCCTCGAAGTGCTCATGGCGTTTGCGGAATCGGGAGACGTCGTGCTGCTGGGCAACGACGACGAAATGGCCTTCTCTCCCCCCGCCAAGGTGGAAAGGCTGGGGAAGCCACGGCCCGGTGGACCCATGATCAGCTCAAGCCATTGCACAAGCAGTTCCTGCAGTCCTTGCCGCTGACCACAAAGGTGCGCAACTGCCTGCTGGTGCACGCGAGCAACCATGAGCCAAAAATGCGGCGGTATGTGACAGATGAGCGCGCTGCGTTGCAGAGTCTCGACGCGGCCAGCCAGAACGCCGACGTTCGCTGCGTCAAGGGCAGTCATGTGCAACATCAGACTCTGCACTACAGAGGCAGTCATGGCAGTCTGATGTCATTTGATCCTGTCCCAGGAACCAACATTCCTGTGCCGGCCCATCGCTGATGGATCGCCACCGTGGGCTCCGTCGGCCAGCGACGGCACGGCAAGCTACTGGCCATGTACGCCCGACTTGATCTGGCTCAGACATGCGTGACCCTTCATCGGGTAGCTTATGACCGTACGGGGGCGGCAGCCGCAATCAGGCGCGTCGGCCTTCCGGACTTCTTCGCGACTCGACTTGAAACCGGCACATGAATCGACTGACCCAAGGCTCTGAAATCGATGGATTTCGCATAGGACGATGCATTCGCTCAGGTGCCATGGCCCTGATTCACGAGGTTGTGACTGCAAAGTTCCTCGACCTGGGGAGGACCACTTGGGGCATGAACCCCCTTAAGCAAACCGCAATTTTGGGGTAAGTAGCTGGTAAGTACCCAGACCTAACCTGAACCTCCACTTCAAAGCTGAGAGGCTTCTATGAACGACAAACTCACACAGCGGATCCTGAACAATCCGAAATACCAGCAACTCAAGGCCAAGCGTTCGAGTTTCGGCTGGTGGCTGACCGCCGCGATGATGATCGT
>JBIIQD010000288.1:0-4292 GCA_044342265.1 Hydrogenophaga sp.
TCGACCTTGATGGCCGGCGGAAAATCGGCGGTGATGAACAGGTCGCTGCCGCCTCGGCTGAGCATCAGCTTGAGAAGGTCGTTGGTAAATTTGGATGCCTGATCGCGTTCCATGAGGAGTTACCCTTTTCTGTTCCGACTGTTTAAATCTGCCACCCTAGCGATACCCTGAACCGAGAATGCGGCGGAACCGGATTTGCCGGGCCGAACGCGTTGCCCCCTGGGGGCATGCGGCTATGCGCAGTGAGCAAGCAACGGGGGATGTTCATCTAGCCGGGGAAATTCTCGGGAATCTTGGCCTTGGCGCGCGCCTCAGCCGCACTGATGATGTTGCGCTTGACCAGCTCGGACAGGTTCTGGTCCAGCGTCTGCATGCCCACACTCTGGCCGGTCTGGATGGCCGAGTACATCTGCGCCACCTTCGCTTCGCGGATCAGGTTGCGGATGGCGCTGGTGCCAATCATGATCTCGTGCGCGGCCACCCGGCCACTGCCGTCTTTGACCTTGCAAAGTGTCTGCGAGATCACGGCGACCAAAGACTCCGACAGCATGGCGCGCACCATGTCTTTTTCCTCGGCCGGGAAGACGTCAATGATGCGGTCGATGGTCTTGGCGGCACTGGAGGTGTGCAACGTGCCGAACACCAAGTGGCCCGTTTCGGCCGCCGTCATGGCCAGTCGGATGGTCTCCAGGTCGCGCATTTCGCCGACCAGGATCGCGTCCGGATCCTCCCGAAGCGCCGACCGCAGCGCGTTGGCGAAACTCAGCGTGTGTGGGCCGACCTCGCGCTGATTGACCAGGCACTTCTTGGATTCGTGCACGAACTCCACCGGGTCCTCCACGGTCAGGATGTGGCCGTACTCGGTTTCGTTGAGGTGGTTGACCATCCCGGCCAGCGTGGTGGACTTGCCCGAACCGGTCGGGCCGGTGACCAGCACCAGGCCGCGCGGGCGCAGCGACAGATCACCAAAGATCTTGGGCGCGTTCAGTTGTTCCAGCGTCAGAATCTTGCTGGGAATGGTCCGGAACACGGCGCCAGCACCGCGGTTGTGGTTGAAGGCATTGACGCGAAACCGCGACAGTCCTTCGATCTCGAACGAGAAATCGCATTCGAGGAACTCCTCGTACTGCTTGCGCTGGCTGTCGTTCATGATGTCGTACACCATGGCGTGGACCGTCTTGTGGTCCAGTGGCTCGACGTTGATGCGCCGCACATCCCCATGCACCCGTATCATCGGTGGCAGACCCGCCGAGAGGTGAAGATCCGAGGCTTTGTTTTTGACGGCGAAAGCGAGCAGTTGGGTGATGTCCATCCCGAGGTCCCGTGCAGTGGTGGTGTAACGGACTGATTATGACGATCATTTCAGACAATCTCCAAGGGGTTCGGGAGCGCATTGCTCGGGCCTGCACCGCAGCGGGACGCGATGTGACGGCTGTCACGTTGCTGGCAGTTTCCAAGACGTTCGAACCCGAAAATGTGACCCAGGCGATCGCGGCCGGGCAGCGGGATTTTGGTGAGAATTACGTTCAGGAAGGCGTGGAGAAGGTGCTGGCTCTGCGAGCCACCCATGCTGATGCTGGGCTGCTGTGGCACTGCATCGGGCCGGTACAGAGCAACAAGACCCGGCTGGTGGCGGCCCATTTCGACTGGGTGCAGTCCGTGGACCGGCTCAAGATCGCAGAGCGGCTGAGCGAGCAGCGTCCTGAAGGTTTGCAGCCCTTGCAGGTCTGCTTGCAGGTGAATGTGGACGGCGGCGTCAACAAGTCGGGTGTCGCGCCCGATGCGTTGCCTGCACTGGCCCATGCGGTCGCCGGGCTGCCCGGGTTGCGCCTGCGTGGTCTCATGTGCATTCCCGAACCGGCGCCGGATTTTGAAGGCCAGCGCGTGTTGTTCCTGCGCGCGCGTGACCTGTTCGACGACCTCAATGCCCAGGGCCTGGGCCTCGACACCTTGTCGATGGGCATGAGCGACGACCTGGACGCCGCCGTGGCCGCCGGCTCGACCATGGTCCGGGTGGGCCGCGCCATCTTTGGCAGCAGGCCGAAGGTTTGAGGTTTACTTCGCGGGCGCTGCGGGCATCTGGATCGGCTTGACCGTTCCGCAGTCTGCGGCCAGCCACTGCCCCTGGCCTTCGAGGGTCGTGGTCTCCGGCTTGCCGTTGCGGGTCGACTGCATCACCATTTTCATCGTGTAGGCCTTGTCGCCATTGAAGTTGTAAGTGCCCTCGCCCGACGACTGCGGGTTGGTGCAGACGTACTTCATCTTGAGCGTGCTGGCGCTGCGTGACGTGATGGTGTGGGTGCAGCTGCCCTGGGTCTGCGAGGGCATCTCGGCGCGGGCGGCCATCTCAGGCGTGATGCAAACCTTGAGGGAAATGCCACCACCCGGGGCCATGCCCATGCTGTTCTTCCCCATCATCGCTTCCATCTGTTTGCGCTGAGCTGGCGGCATGCTCGCCATCTGCTTTTGCATATCGGCCATGGCCTTTTCCATCTCGGGGTTGCCGCCCATCTTGCTCTGGACGGCCCACAGGCCGGGCGCCTGAGATTGCGCGAAGGCGCTCGCTGAACACAGCAGCAGGCAGGGCAGCAGACGGGAGGCGTTGGGCATGGATGGCTCCAGAAGTTGGGTGCTGAGATTGTCGCTGGCCGATGGCGCTTGTCAAAGGGGTAAGCGGCTGCTGTTCTTCACCTCTTCCATCACCGCATAGGTTCGCGTCTCGCGCACACCGGGCAGTTGCCAGAGCACGCTGCCGGCGAAGTCGCGGAAGGCGGCCATGTCGGCCATGCGGATCTTGATCAGATAGTCGAAACCGCCGGCCACCATGTGGCATTCCAGGATCTCGTCGCGCACCTGCACGGCGGCCTTGAATTCGTTGAACACGTTGGGCGTGGTGCGGTCCAGCAGTACTTCCACGAACACCAGCATGCCGCGCCCGAGCTTGAGCGGGTTCAGCCGCGCTTCAAAGCCCAGGATGTAGCCCTCGCGCTGCAGGCGCTGGGTGCGCGCCAGCACGGCGGTGGGCGAGAGGGCGACCGCTTCGGCCAGCTTGAGGTTGGGGATGCGCCCGTCGGTCTGCAAAACGTTCAGGATGCGCAGGTCGATACGGTCGAGTTCGTGGATGGTTTCGCTCATGGGTAGTGAATTATCCGGTTGAAGTCGAAAAAACAGACAAAAATTCATCGACTGGTTCTTCAGACTCATGGCATTCACTGTTTGTCCCGTTCAGGAGACCCGCCATGCCCCGCACCACCGACCGCCTGCCCTTTCCCTACCGGCCCGAGGCCGAGACCGTGGCGCAACGCCTGGCGGCCCTTCAGGGCGCGCTGGACTGGGCCGCCGCCGCCCAGGTGGCCTCGCCCTGGGTGCGCGCGGTGCGCGAGAACCCGCCGCCGTTCTGGGCCATGGAGAGCCTGCTCATGGAGTACCCGATCTCCAGCGCCGAGGGTCTGGCCCTGATGCGCCTGGCTGAAGCCCTGCTGCGCGTGCCGGATGCCGAGACGGCCATCGCCCTGACGGCGGACCAGCTGGGGCGTGCGGACTTTGACGGAGCCGCCGACTCCACATTGGCGCGGTTGTCTTCGACGGCTATCGCCATGTCCAAACATTTTTTGCCAGGCGCCGACCAACAGCCGGGCCTGATGGCCAAGCTGGGCGCCAAGACCGTGGTGGCCGCCACGCTGCGCGCGGTGCAGTTGCTGGGTCGCCAGTTCGTGCTCGGCCAGACGATTGAAGAAGGCATGAAGGAAGCGACGGCGGCGCGCAAGAAGCAGGCGAACCTGCAGGTTCCGCCGCCGGGCCGTCCCAAGGCGGAACACGCCCCCTCGGGGGGCAGCGACCCGCGCAGCGGTGGAGCGTGGGGGCTCTGGTTCAGCTACGACATGCTGGGCGAAGGCGCCCGCACCGCGGCCGACGCGCTGCGCTACCAGGCCAGCTACGAGAACGCCATCGCGGCGATTGCTCAGAGCGCCGACCCGACGCGCCACCCGGCACAGAACGACGGCATCTCCATCAAGCTCAGCGCCCTGCACCCACGCTACGAGGACGCGCAGCACGAGCGCGTGATGAATGAGCTCGTGCCGCGCGTGTGGACCCTGTGCAGCGCGGCGGCGGCGGCCAATCTGAACCTGACCATCGACGCCGAAGAGGTGGACCGCCTCGAACTCTCGCTCGACGTATTCGAGGCGCTGGCCGCCCTGGTGGCCGAACATTGTCCGCAGTGGCAAGGTCTGGGTCTGGCCATGCAGGCCTACCAGACCCGCGCGGTCGAACTGATCGCGCACATCGCCGCG
>JBIIQD010000291.1:0-4282 GCA_044342265.1 Hydrogenophaga sp.
TGGACTGGTTACGCGTGAACCCCGGCCCGGTGATCACCGACAACCACAAAGTGGCGCCGCCTTCGCGCGAAGCGATGAAGTCGAGCATGGAAGAGCTGATCCACCACTTCAAGCTGTTCACCGAGGGTTTTCATGTGCCCGAGGGCGAGGCTTACGCCGCCGTCGAGCACCCCAAGGGCGAGTTCGGCATCTACCTGGTGAGCGACGGCGCGAACAAGCCGTACCGCCTGAAGATTCGCGCCCCTGGTTTCACGCACCTGTCCACCTTGGATGAAATGGCCAAAGGTCACATGTTGGCCGACGCGGTGGCGATCATCGGCACCATGGACATCGTTTTTGGAGAGATTGACCGATGATCTCGACCCCCGCCCATCAGGGTCATGTGACAGCCATGGAGCTGTCCGAGTCCACGCTGGCACGTTTTGCCCGCGAAGTCGCCAAGTACCCGGCCGATCAGGCGCAGTCGGCCGTGATGGCCTGCCTGTCGATCGTGCAGCAGGAAAACGGCCATGTCAGTGTCGAGGCCGAAAAGGCCATCGCCAGTTACCTGGGCATGCCGGTGATGGCCGTTCATGAAGTGACGACCTTCTACAACATGTACAACCAGCGGCCGGTGGGCAAGTTCAAGCTCAACGTCTGCACCAACCTGCCGTGCCAGCTTCGTGACGGCTACACGGCGCTGCACCACCTGGAAAAGAAGCTGGGCATCGCAATAGGCGAGACCACGGCCGATGGCCTGTTCACGCTGCAGCAAAGCGAATGCCTGGGCGCGTGCGCGGATTCACCCGTGATGCTGGTCAACGACCGGCACATGTGCAGTTTCATGAGCAACGACAAGCTGGATCAGTTGATCGACGGCCTCAAAGCCTCGGAGGGCCATCAATGAACGCAAGTCAGGTGTTGTCGCAGTTCAGCGCGACCGGTGTCCAGACCTGTTTTCATGGCCGCCACATCGAGCCCCAGATTTACAAGGACCTGAACGGTAGCAACTGGTCCCTCAGAGACTATGAAGCCCGTGGTGGCTACCAGGCACTGAGAAAAGTGCTGGGCATGGACGGTTCTTCGCCGAATGCCGAGACCGGCGTGCTCGGCATGACCCAGGAACAGGTGATCGCTACCGTCAAGGAGTCGGTGCTGCGCGGACGTGGCGGGGCAGGTTTCCCGTCGGGCCTAAAGTGGAGTTTCATGCCGCGTCAGTTCCCAGGGCAAAAGTACCTGGTGTGCAACTCCGACGAAGGCGAGCCTGGCACCTGCAAGGACCGCGACATCCTCATGTACAACCCGCACATCGTCATCGAAGGCATGGCGATTGCGGCATATGCCATGGGCATCAACGTTGGCTATAACTATATCCACGGCGAAATCTTCGAGGTGTACGAGCGCTTCGAGGCGGCCCTTGAAGAAGCCCGCGCGGCGGGCTTGCTCGGCAACGGCATCCTGGGCTCGAACTTTTCATTCCAGCTGCATGCGTTCCATGGCTTTGGGGCCTACATCTGCGGCGAAGAAACCGCGTTGCTCGAATCGCTGGAAGGCAAAAAAGGGCAACCGCGTTTCAAGCCACCGTTCCCCGCCAGTTTCGGTCTTTATGGCAAGCCCACAACGATCAACAACACAGAGACCTTTGCGGCAGTGCCCTGGATTATCCGCAACGGAGGTCAGGCCTACCTCGAATGCGGTAAGCCCAACAACGGCGGCACCAAAATTTTCTCGGTCAGTGGTGACGTGAACCTGCCTGGCAACTACGAAGTCCCGATGGGCACGCCGTTCTCCAAACTGCTGGAGCTTGCTGGGGGTGTGCGCACAGGTCGCACGCTCAAGGCAGTGATCCCGGGCGGCTCTTCTTCGCCAGTGCTGCCCGCGTCGATCATCATGAACTGCACCATGGACTACGACTCAATCGCCAAGGCGGGCTCCATGCTGGGTTCGGGCGCTGTGATCGTGATGGACGACTCGCGCTGCATGGTCGAGTCGCTCAAGCGCCTTTCCTACTTCTACATGCATGAGTCTTGCGGCCAGTGCACGCCCTGCCGCGAAGGCACTGGCTGGCTCTGGCGGCTGGTCGACAAAATCGAGCGTGGCGAAGCCAAGTCTGCCGACATGGATTTGCTGGACAACGTGGCCGAGAACATCATGGGCCGCACCATCTGCGCCCTGGGCGACGCCGCCGCGATGCCGGTGCGTGCCATGCTAAAGCACTTCCGGCCCGAGTTCGCGGCCATGATCAAGGCCGACGCCACCGCCTGAAAACAAGACGCATCACCATGGTTGAAATCGAACTCGACGGCCAGAAGGTCGAAGTGCCACCGGGCAGCATGGTCATGCATGCGGCCGAGAAAGCGGGTACCTACATCCCGCACTTCTGCTACCACAAGAAGCTCTCCATCGCCGCCAACTGCCGCATGTGCCTGGTCGAGGTGGAGAAGGCGCCCAAGCCTATGCCCGCCTGCGCCACGCCGGTGACCATGGGCATGATTGTTCGCACCAAGTCCGACAAGGCCATCAAGGCCCAAAAGTCGGTGATGGAGTTCCTCCTGATCAACCACCCGCTGGACTGCCCGATCTGCGACCAGGGCGGCGAGTGCCAGCTGCAGGACTTGGCCGTGGGTTATGGCGGCGGTGCGTCGCGTTACGCCGAAGAGAAGCGCGTCGTGTTTCACAAGGACGTGGGCCCACTGATCTCCATGGAAGAGATGAGCCGCTGCATCCATTGCACCCGCTGCGTCCGCTTTGGCCAGGAGGTGGCCGGCGCGATGGAGCTGGGCATGTCGCACCGCGGTGAACACGCCGAGATCGAGGCCTTTGTCGGACAGTCCGTGGATTCCGAGCTGTCGGGCAACATGATCGACATCTGTCCGGTGGGCGCGCTGACCAGCAAGCCCTTTCGCTACAGTGCCCGCACCTGGGAACTCTCTCGTCGCAAGAGCGTAAGCCCTCATGATTCGACCGGTGCCAATCTGATTATCCAGGTCAAGAACCACCAGGTCATGCGAGTGGTGCCCCTGGAAAACGAAGCTGTCAACGAATGCTGGATCGCCGACCGCGACCGTTTTTCCTACGAAGCCCTCAACGGTGGAGACCGCCTGACGCAACCCATGCTCAAGCAAGGCGGTGAGTGGAAGACAGTGGAGTGGCAGACCGCGCTGGAGTACGTGGTCAACGGCCTGCAGCAGATCAAGGCCTCTCACGGTGTCAAGTCCATCGGTGTGCTGGCGAGTCCGCACAGCACGGTAGAGGAACTGGCTCTGGCCGGCGCTCTGGTTCGCGGCTTGGGCAGCGAGAACATCGACAGCCGCCTGCGCACCGCCGACTTCAGCAATTCAGCAGGATCAGGTCAGGCGCGATGGCTGGGATGCTCCATTGCCGATTTGTCACAGCTGCAGCGGGTGCTGGTGGTAGGGGCCAACCTGCGCAAGGACCACCCGTTGTTTGCACAACGCATCCGTCAGGCCGTGCGAAATGGAGCTCAGGTCAACGTCATCAACGCCCAAGCGCAGGACTGGGCGATGCCACTGAAAACGGTTGTGCTGACCGACAGCAGCATTTGGGTCAGCGAACTGGCTGGCATCGCAGCGGCTTTGGCTGCCGAGACGGGCGTGCAATCGCCTGTGCCTGGCACTGTGACCGATGCAGCCCGCGCTTTGGCCAAATCGTTGCTGGGTGGGGAACAAAAAGCCATCCTGCTGGGCAACGCGGCCGCTCACCACCCGAAGGCGTCGAGCCTGCTGACGTTGGCCAACTGGATAGGTCAGCGGACCGGTGCGACCGTGGGGTATCTGACCGAAGCCGCCAATACCGTCGGCGCACAACTGGTGCAAGCCGTCCCAGGGCAGGGCGGCCTGAACGCTGGGCAGATGCTGGGCGGCCAACTCAAGGCGGCTATTCTGCTGAACACCGAACCGGCTTTCGACAGCGCCGCCGGTGATCAAGGGCTCAAGAATGCCGACATGGTGGTCACGCTCAGTCCCTTCAAGGCCAACCAGGACATCAGCGATGTGCTGTTGCCCATTGCCCCGTTCACTGAGACATCCGGTTCGTTCGTCAATGCCGAGGGACGGCTTCAGAGTTTCCATGCGGTGGTCCGGCCGTTGGGCGAGACCCGTCCGGCCTGGAAGGTCCTGCGCGTGCTGGGCAACCTGCTGGGACTGCCGGGTTTTGATGCCGATACATCGCAGTCGGTGCTTGTGAAGGCTTTGCCCGGTGTGGCTTCGGGGGCGCTGGTGGATGCGACGCGCCTGAGCAATTCGGTCGCCAGTGTGGGTCCGGCCGCCGCCGACCAGACACC
>JBIIQD010000290.1:0-4282 GCA_044342265.1 Hydrogenophaga sp.
CGGGGCCATGCGGATTCCAGGCAACAAAAAGCCGGGCAAGCCCGGCCGGAGGAAAGGAAAGACTCAGGCCAGCGCGTCGGCCAGCGCGGCGTCGAACACGGCCAGCCCCTCGGCGAAGACCGTGTCCTCAATGGTCAGCGGGAACAGGAAGCGGATCACGTTGCCGTAGACGCCACAGGTCAGCAGCAGCAGGCCGCGCTTCAGGGCCGCGGCCTGGATGCGCTTGGTCAGGTCGGCATCGGGCGCGCCGGCAGCGTCCACGAACTCGGCCGCCACCATCGCACCGAGCCCGCGCACATCGGCGATGCGCGGCTGCTTCGCCTGGTGCGCCTTCAGGTGCGCGACCAGCCGGTCGCCCAGGATCTGCGCGCGCTCGGGCAGTTTTTCTTCAGCCATCACATCCAGCACCGCGTGCGACGCCGCGATCGCCAGCGGGTTGCCGGCGTAGGTGCCGCCCAGGCCACCGGGCGCCGGGCCGTCCATCACCGCCTGGCGGCCTGACACGGCGGACAGCGTGGTGCCACCGGCCATGCTTTTCGCCATGGTGATCAGGTCGGGCTTCACGCCGTAGTGCTCCATGGCAAACATCTTGCCGGTGCGCGCAAAACCGGTCTGCACTTCGTCGGCGATCAGCAGGATGCCGTGCTGGTCGCACAGCTGGCGCAGCCAGACCACCGCTTCTTTCTGGATCGGGTTGAAACCGCCCTCGCCCTGCACCGGCTCAAAGATGATGGCTGCCACGCGGCTGGGTTCGATGTCGCACTTGAAGAGCTGCTCCATCGCCTTCTTGGTCTCGTCGAGCGAGGCGCAATGGCAGGGGAACGGCACGTGGTAGATCTCGGGCGGGAACGGGCCAAAGCCGGTCTTGTACGGCTGGACCTTGCCAGTCAGCGCCACCGCAAACAGGCTGCGGCCGTGGAAGGCCGCGCCGAACGCGATCACGCCGCTGCGGCCGGTGGACGAACGCGCGATCTTGACCGCGTTCTCAATCGCCTCGGCGCCGGTCGAGAAAAACGCCGTCTTCGCCTTGCCTTCAATGGGCACGATGGCGTTGATGCGCTCGGCCAGCGCCACGTATTCGGCGTACGGCACGACCTGGTAACACGAGTGCGTGAAGCGCTGCAACTGCGCCGCAATCGCCGCCTGCACCTTGGGGTGCACATGGCCGGTATTGAGCACCGCGATGCCGCCCGCAAAGTCGATGAAACGCCGCCCCTCGATGTCCCAGAACTCGGCGTTCTTGGCGCGGTCGATGAAGAAGTCCCCCATCACCCCCACGCCACGCGGCGTGGCATCGAGCCGGCGCTGGTGCCAGGCGGCGTTGGTGTGGTCGGTCTTGATTTCGTTCATGGCGTTCATGGGGGTCTCCTTCAGATCGGGCTGTCGATGCGAATCCACGTAGTTTTGGTTTCCGTGTACTTGTCAAACGCGTGCAGCGACTTGTCGCGGCCCACGCCGCTTTGCTTGAAGCCGCCGAAGGGCACGGTGATGTCGTCTTCGTCGTACTGGTTCACGTGCACCGTGCCCGCGCGCAGCGCGCGCGCCACGCCGTGGGCCTTGTTGATGTCGCGCGTCCACACACCGGCCTGCAGGCCGTAGACGCTGTTGTTCGCCTGCTTCACCACATCGGCCGCGTCGGTGAAGCTCAGCACGGACAGCACCGGGCCAAAAATCTCTTCGCGCGCGATCGTCATCTGCGGCGTCACGCCGTCAAAAATGGTCGGCTGCACATAACAACCGCCCGCCACCGGCGCCACGCGCTCGCCGCCGGCCAGCAGCTTCGCGCCTTCGCTCTGGCCCAGGCCGATGTAGCGCATCACGTTGTCGAGCTGCACCTGGTCGACGATGGCGCCCATGACGGTGTTCTTGTCCAGCGGGTTGGCGGGCTGGTACTGCGGCAGCTTGGCGAGCGCTTTTTCCAGAAACGCGTCTTTGATCGAAGCTTCCACAAACAGGCGCGACGGTGCATTGCAGCTCTCGCCCTGGTTGAAGAAGATGCCGCTCAGCGAAGCTTCCACCGCGCGGTCCAGATCGGGGCAATCGGCGAACACGATGTTGGGCGACTTGCCGCCCAGCTCCGTCCACGCGCGCTTCAGGTTGCTCTGCCCGGCCATCACATGGATCTGCTTGCCCACGCGCGTGCTGCCGGTGAAGGCGATGCAGTCCACGTCCATGTGCAGCGCCAGCGGGCTCCCCGCCTCCGGGCCAAAACCCGGTACCACGTTGAACACCCCAGGCGGAATGCCGGCTTCCAGCGCCAGCTCGGCCAGCCGCAAGGCAGTGAGCGGGCTCTTTTCAGACGGCTTGAGCACCACCGAATTGCCCGCCGCCAAGGCCGGTGCGATCTTCCACGCGGCCATGATCATCGGGTAGTTCCACGGCACGATCACACCCACCACCCCCACCGGTTCGCGGGTAATGAGCGCCAGCGCATTGGGGCCGGTGGGCGCGATTTCGTCGTACACCTTGTCCACCGCCTCGCCGTACCAGCGGATGCAGTTGGCCGTGCTGTTCACGTCCACGCCCTTGGCGTACTTGACGGGCTTGCCCATGTCCAGCGTTTCGGTCAGCGCCAGCGCATCGCCATTCGCTTGAATCAGCTCGGCAAACTTGATGAGGATGCGCTTGCGAATGGCAGGCGCCTTGCCACACCAGCGCCGGTCTTCAAACGCCGCTCGGGCCGCGGCCACGGCAGTGTCAATGTCGCTCTGGCCGCAGCGCGCGACTTGGGTGAGCAGGCGGCCATCGACCGGTGAAATGCAATCGAAAGTCTGGCCGTCGCGCGCAGCGGCGCGTTCGCCGTTGATAACGGCGCGGCCGTCGAAACTGGGGGTATCGGACATAGACACAGGTTTCCACAATGAAGTGGCACCATGCTAAGGGAATATCTCGTCCAACGCTGCGTCCACTTTGGCCCATTGGCAGGGCCGAGTGGACTCAGCGCCCGCGAGGCGGCGCAGCATGGGGGCAGCGACCCGCGATGCGGCGGAGCGTGGGGGGCATCAGTTCACTGGGGCACGCCTTGCGCGAACCGCTCTTTCAGCCAGGTCCGCCGCTCGTGCACCGTCTGCCTCACCGGAACGCCGTACTGGGCATGGCAACCGTAGGCCAAGGCGTCGTTGCGGCCTTCGAGCACGAAATACGGCGCCTTGGAGTCGCGCCACCAACCGCCGATTTCTTCGCAGTTCTCTCGCAGCCATTCGAAGGTGATCGGCGGCACGGTTGAGGGCAGGCTGGCAAAGTGTGGCCCGACATGGTTCAAGCGGTGCATCTGTATAACGGCCACCACCGACAGCAGCGCCAGGCCCTTCACCCCGTGGCGCATCCAGCCGCTTTCTGCATTGCCTTTTCCAGGCAGAGGCAGGTCTTCCGTCACACGCCGCCCCAGCAGCAACAGCCCCAGGAACGGCAGCGGCAGCATCATCCGGTAGACCGAGAAGAACGGCGACTTGCTGTTGAACTCGACGATCTTGTTGTTGGCCACCATGAGCGCGATGGCCATCGCCACCGCTGCCAGACAGATCAACCAGCGCACCGCGTCGCGGCGGTGCCAGCGCCGTGCCCCTGGCCAGAGTGCAACCGCGCATACACAGCCTGTCAGTGCCGTGAGCTGCAACACCGCTGCATGGATCGCGGGAACCGCGGAGTTGTGGACAAGATACCCAAGCTTGAACCCGATGCGCGGAAGCAGATGAACGATGTAGCTGGGATTGAATTTGTAAAACAGTCCCAGCGCCTTGAACAGCACGAATCCGATCAGCAGCCCCACACCAACCAGCACCATGTGCCGGCGCGAAGGCAGCCAGATCAACACCGGCAGCATCAGCGCGATGCTCATGTAGGAACCTGTGCAAAAACCCACCCCCACCGCAATCGCCACAATGGCCGAGCCTGCTAGACCCGGGTGCCGCAGCAAGACCCATAAGCCGGCCCAGGCGAGCGCGGTCGCGGCGATGAAACCGCGCGGCAATGCTGCCGTGAGCATGTACTCAGGGTGCAGACCGATGAACAGCAGCGCGACGCCCAGCGCTGCCCAGGGCCGCTCTTGGGCCAGCACCCAGCCGGCCCAGACAAAAGGCAGATACAGACTGGCCGCCGCCACCGCCTTGACCGCCGCGATCGGCCAGACCCCGAGCCAGATCAGCGGCACCGACAGGTAGGACTCGAAGGGCAGCAGATACGCCTGACCAAAAAAGAAAGGCTCGTGGAATTCGCCACGGGCGATCCAGGAGGCCTGATCGGCCATCACCAACTGGTCCGAATCCAGGTAGACCGACTGGAA
>JBIIQD010000292.1:0-4276 GCA_044342265.1 Hydrogenophaga sp.
AGCAACGCTCCCGCCAACTGCGACACACGCCGTCGCAGCTGACCAACAAATGGTGTTCACTGTGTTTCGGCGGGCGTTGTGTCTTTCTTTTGTGGGTCTGAGTGTGGCCTGCGCACCGGTGGACCGGGTGGTGCTGCTGCCACAAGCGTCTGGGTCGAGCGCAGTCCTCATCACCACCGCCTCTGGCAGCGCTCAACTGGACACAGCTTACGCGGCGGTGGAGCTGGGTCGCCAAGGAGAAGTCAAGACCGTTCGCTCCAGCGAAGCCGAGGTCCGGGAGCGTTACCCCGAACTGTTGAGCCTGCAGCCACCGCCCGCTCAGCGCTTCACGTTGGGCTTCTTGCCCGGCACTTCCACCCTCACATCCGAATCGATGGCCGAGCTCAACGCAGTGGTCGCAGCCGCCAACGGCCGAAGTGGTGGTGAGATCGTGGTGATCGGACACACCGACCGCCAGGGCGCTGCCGCTGCCAACGACGCGCTCTCGCTGCGACGCGCCAACGCCATCCGGGATCTGCTGGTGCAAAAGGGCATCAATGGCGAACTGGTGACGCCCGTGGGTCGGGGTGAACGCGAGCCCCTGGTGCCGACGGAAGATGATGTGCCCGAGCCGCGCAACCGGCGCGCCGAGATCATCGTTCGTTGAGCCGCTGCGATGACAGAGCACAGCCTGACCCGGGCCTTGCGCGAACTGTTGCGCGCGCGCAGGACTGCCGCGCTGGGCACCCTGGACGCCGAGGGTGGGGTGTTTGTCTCCCTGGTGCCGTTTGCGATCGACAGCCAGGCACAAGAGCTGGTGCTGCACGTCAGCGGGCTGGCGGCCCACACGGACAACATGATGCGCCAACCGCAGGTATCGCTGCTGGTGTCTGCCGCCGAGTCGGTGGGAGAGCCGGTGCACGCATTGCCGCGTGTCACCCTGGAGGCACTCGCGGTGATTGCCGAATCCGGCAGCGAAGCCGCCGCGCAGGCAAAGGCGAACTATCTGCGCCGCTTTCCCGAGGCCGAACCCATGACCAAGCTGGGCGATTTCCGGTTTGTGCGGCTGCAGTTGCAAAGTGCGCGCCAGGTGGCAGGCTTTGGTGCAGCGCGCAGCCTGGCGGCCGACGAGCTGCGGCGCGCGCTTGCTGCTGAGGTCCGATGACGGAGAGCCTGCACCTGGTCCATGCGGATGACCATCTGCTGGTGTTCGACAAACCCGCCGGGTTGCTTGCCGTGCCGGGCCGCGGACCGGAGAACCAGGACTGCCTCAGCGCCCGCGCCCAGGCGGCCTACCCCGATGCTCTGATCGTGCACCGGCTGGACATGGCCACTTCGGGCTTGATCGTGATGGCACGTGGCATCGAAGCCCAGCGCCGCCTGAGCATGAGCTTCGAGCGGCGGCGCGTGCACAAGCGATACACCGCCGTGGTGGCTGGTGAGCTGCACAACCCCAGCGCAGGCAACGACTGGAACAGCATCGACCTGCCACTGATTCTTGACTGGCTCGCACGGCCCCGCAGCAAAGTCGACCACGCCATCGGCAAACCCAGCCTGACGCGCTGGCGCGTGGCCCTTGAGGCATCGCCGATCCTCGGCACCACCCGCCTGGAGCTGGAGCCAGTCACCGGCCGCTCGCACCAGTTGCGCGTGCACCTGCAGGCGATCGGGCACCCGATCGTTGGCGACCCGCTGTACGCCAGCGAGGCACAGGAAGCGTTGTCGGCGCGCCTGTTGCTGCACGCGCAGGCGATAGAAATCCCTCATCCTGTCACCGACGAACCCTTGCGGTTCGAAACGCTTTGCCCGTTCTGAGACACTGCCATCATGCACGATCTTTTCATTCTCACCGGCGCATCCCGCGGACTGGGTCTGGCCATGGCCCGCCAGCTGATCGCGCCCGGCCGCGCCCTGCTCTGCTTGTCGCGCCGCGCCAACCCGGCGCTGGCCGAACTGGCCCAGGCGCAAGGGGCGACCGTCATGCAATGGCCCATCGATCTGTCCGACGGCGCGGTGGCCTCAGACCGCTTGCGGCGCTGGCTTCGCGAGCTGGACGCACCCAGCCTGGCCAGCGCCACCTTGATCAACAACGCAGGCATGATTCCGCGCATCGGTCCGTTGGGCAGTTGCCCGCCGAATGACATCTCGACCGCCCTGCGGGTTGGCCTCGAAGCGCCGATGCAGCTGACGTCTACGTTCCTTTCCGCCAGCGGCGCCTGGGTTGACGCCGGCTGGCGCGGGGCCCGCAAGGTGCTGAACATCTCCTCTGGCCTGGGACGCAAGGCGATGGCCTCCCAGTCACCCTACTGCGCGGCGAAGGCGGGCATGGACCACTTCAGCCGGTGTGTGGCGCTCGAAGAGGGCCGACGCGAACACGGCGCGCGGATCGTGTCGCTGGCACCAGGCGTGATCGACACGGATATGCAGACCCAACTGCGGGACGGCGACCCAGGCGGATTCCCCGACCTGCCGCGCTTTCAGCAGCTCAAGGCGCAGGGCCAGTTGAGCAGCCCGGAACAGGCCGCCGCACATGTGCTGGCTTTTCTTTCGCACCCCTCGTTTGGCGTGGAGCCCGTGGCCGATGTGCGGTCTTGACCGACGGCACGCCCTGGTGGCGTTTGCCTCCCCGCTCTGGTCGGGCTTGGTGCACGCTGCGCCTGCCGGGGACGACGCGTTCTGGTCTTTGCTGAACACCGAAGCGTCCATCGTGCTGATGCGCCATTCGAGTACCGAACCCGGCATCGGAGACCCACCAGGGTTTAGGCTCGATGATTGCCGCACCCAGCGCAACCTGAGTGAACAAGGCCGCGAACAGTCCCGACGTGTGGGTCAACGGTTTGCCAGCCGCGGCATCGTGCCCGTCGATGTGCGCTCCAGCGCCTGGTGTCGATGCATCGACACTGCCCGCCTGGCATTCGGTGAACACACCGTGTGGCCCGCGCTCAACTCGTTTTTCCAGTCGTCGGGCGGACCACAGCAAACCCGGCAGGTGCTACAAGCCTTGTCGGTCCTGCGCCAGCCCGGGGTGGTGGTGCTGGTCACCCACCAGGTCAACATCACCGCTCTCACCGGCGAGGCGCCTGCGATGGGCGAACTGTTTTTGACCCAGAGCCCGCAGCCGGGTGACCAGCGATTGACGATCAGGGCCCGGCTCGCGCCATGAAGAAGGGGGCATGAAAAAAGGCCTGTGTAAGTAAGAGCGGCATACGATGGGGCGTTGTTTCATTGATCACCAGTCCGGTCGGGGACGTTAGCCCGGCCACACCCACCCACCTGTTGAGGAGATACACATGAGCCGAGAAGTTGTTGTTGTCAGCGCCGCACGAACCGCCATTGGTACCTACGGCGGCAGCCTCAAGGACACGCCACCCACCGAACTGGCGGCCCTGGTCGTCAAAGAAGCGCTGGCCCGCGCCGGTGTGAGTGGCCAAGACGTCGGCCATGTGGTGTTCGGCCACGTGGTCAACACCGAGCCCAAGGACATGTACCTGTCCCGCGTGGCCGCTGTCAACGGCGGCTGCGCCGAAGGCACGCCCGCCTTCAACGTCAACCGCCTGTGTGGCTCCGGCCTGCAGGCCATCGTCTCGGCCAGCCAGTCCATCCTGCTCGGTGACTGCGACATCGCCATCGGCGGCGGCGCGGAAAACATGAGCCGTGGCCCTTACGCCAGTCTCTCGGCCCGCTGGGGCGCCCGCATGGGCGACACCAAGATGGTGGACATGGTGGTCGGCGCGCTGCACGACCCGTTTCACACCATCCACATGGGTGTGACCGCTGAAAACGTGGCCGCGAAGTTCGGCATCACCCGCGAGATGCAGGACGCGCTGGCGGTCGAGAGCCACAACCGCGCCGAGCGCGCCACCGCCGAAGGCCGCTTCAAAGAGCAAATCGTGCCGGTCATGCTCAAGAGCAAGAAAGGCGAGGTGGCCTACGCCACCGACGAACATTTCCGCCCTGGCTGCAAGGCCGAAGACATGGCCAAGCTCAAGCCAGTGTTCGTGAAGGAGAACGGCACCGTGACCGCTGGCAACGCTTCGGGCATCAACGACGCGGCAGCGGCCGTGGTGCTGATGGAAGCCGGCGCAGCCAAGGCGCGCGGCGCCCAGCCGCTGGCGCGCCTGGTGGCCTATGCACACACGGGTCTCGACCCCAAGATCATGGGCATGGGCCCGGTGTCGGCCTCGCGCCTCGCGCTACAGAAGGCCGGCCTGTCCACCCACGACATGGACGTGATCGAAGCCAACGAAGCTTTTGCCGCCCAGGCCTGCGCGGTGACCCAGGAGCTCGGCCTGGATCC
>JBIIQD010000293.1:0-4264 GCA_044342265.1 Hydrogenophaga sp.
TGCACCGTCCAGCACACGCCGTGGAACCGGCTTTGCCGGGCCACAGGCGTGACCCCCCACCGGGGGAAGACGCGAAGCGGCGCAGGGGGCATTTCATCTCAGGCGGTTTTCTGTTCGGCCAGCCCCAACTGGTCTTTCATGGCTTCGCGGATTTTGAACTTCTGGATCTTGCCGGTGATGGTCATCGGGAAGGCGTCCACGAAGCGGATGTAACGCGGCACCTTGTAATGCGCGATCTGCCCCTTGCAGAAGGCTCGCACGGCCTCTTCGTCCAGCGTCTGGCCGGGCTTGACGATGACCCAGGCGCACAGCTCTTCGCCGTATTTGGCATCGGGCACACCGACCACCTGCACGTCCTGCACCTGCGGCAGGCGGTAGAGGAATTCTTCGATCTCGCGCGGGTAGATGTTCTCGCCACCGCGGATCACCATGTCCTTGATGCGGCCGACGATGTTGACGTAGCCCTGGTCGTCCATCGTGGCCAGGTCGCCGGTGTGCATCCAGCCGTCGGCATCAATGGCTTCGCGCGTCTTGGCGTCGTCGCCCCAGTAGCCGTGCATCACCGAGTAGCCCTTGGTGCAGAACTCGCCACGCTCGCCGCGCGGCACGGTGGCACCGGTCTCTGGATTCACGATCTTCACTTGCAGGTGCGGCTGCACCAGCCCCACGGTGGACACGCGCTTGTCCAGCGGCGTGTCGGTGCTGCTCTGGCAGCTCACCGGGCTGGTCTCGGTCATGCCGTAGGCAATGGTCACCTCGCCCATGTGCATGTCGGCCTGCACCCGCTTCATCACCTCCACCGGGCAGGGAGAGCCGGCCATGATGCCAGTGCGCAGGGTGTGCAGGTCGAACTCCCTGAAACGCGGGTGGTCCAGCTCGGCGATGAACATGGTGGGCACGCCGTGCAGGCCGGTACAGCGTTCGGCCTGCACCGCCTGCAACACCGCCAGCGGGTCGAAGGCATCGCTGGGGTAGACCACGGTGCTGCCGTGCGTGAAGCAGGCCAGGTTGCCCAGCACCATGCCGAAGCAGTGGTACAGCGGCACGGGGATGCACAACCGGTCGTCGGGCGTGAGCTTCATGCACTCGCCGATGAAGAAGCCGTTGTTCAGGATGTTGCGGTGGGTCAGCGTCGCACCCTTGGGGAAGCCGGTGGTGCCGCTGGTGAACTGGATGTTGATCGGGTCGTTGGGCGAAAGACCCGCCGCTGTCTGCGCCACGCGCGGGTCGCCGACTTTGCCACTGGCCAGCAACGTGGAGAAACGCAGCATGCCGGCCTCTTCGGCGCCCTCGCCCGCCACGTCGATCCAGGCCACAGTGCGCAGCGCGGGCAGGCGAGCCGCCTGCAGCGCACCGGGCGCGCAGGTGGCCAGCTCGGGCGCCAGTTCGCGCAGCATGCCCAGGTAGTCGCTGGTCTTGAACTGCGCCATGGCCACCAACGCTTTGCAGCCCACCTTGTTGAGCGCGTACTCCAGCTCGGCCGTGCGGTAAGCCGGGTTGATGTTCACCAGCACCAGACCGACCTTCGCGGTCGCCAGCTGCATCAGCACCCATTCCACGTTGTTGTGCGACCAGATGCCGATGCGTTCGCCCGGCTGCAGCCCCAGGTCCAGCAGCGCGCTGGCCAGCCGGTCCACCTCGGCCGCCAGCGCGGCGTAGCTGTAGCGCCGGCCCTGGTGCACGCTCACCAGCGCCTCGCGCTGCGGCTGGCGGGCGGCCATGGCGTCGAAGAAAGCGCCAATGGTCTGCTCGATCAGGGGCACGTCGGTGCGGCCGACTGTCTGGCTCAGCGCCATGCCTGTTGCGATTTCCATGGGTTTGTCTCCTATGGCGTCAAGGCGGAATCCGGCCCCCAGCATAGCCTGCCGTCCCGGTTTGCGGGCTGGCAGGCAGGTTGCAAATCGCGCCATCCATGGCAGACTCTGCCCCATGCCCCGCGCCCGCCTTGTCTCCGCCACTGCCCGCCCGCTGGTCGCTGCCACACCGATGGCCTTTATCAATGCGATCGCGCACGCCTTCGCGCTGCGCGGCCTGTCGCCTCAGGCGGCGCTGGCGGCCGCACAAATCGCGCCATCCGACCTCGCCCGCACAGACGCCCGCATCACCGCGCTGCAGATGGAGTGGCTCTCCGCCGCCGCCATGCAGGCGCTGGACGACGAAGCGCTGGGCTGGTTCAGCCGCCCCCTGCCCTGGGGCAGCTACGGCCTGCTGGCCCGCGCTTCGCTCTCGGCGCCCACGCTCGGCGTGGCGCTCAAGCGCTGGTGCCGCCACCACGGCCTGCTCACCCGCGACATCGCCCTGGCCGTGGTGACGCAGGGCGTCGAGGCTCGTATCACCCTGACCGAGCACCGCCCGCCGGGCGGCGACGGCTCGCTGCGCGAGTTCTGCAGCGTCTCGGTGCTGCGCAACATCCACGGCCTGGCCTGCTGGTTCGTGGATTCGCGCATCCCGCTGCTGGGCGCCGGCTTCCCGTTTGCCGCACCGCCGCACGCCGACGCCTACCATGTGCTGTTCGACGGGCCCACCCGCTTTGATGCTCAGGAGACGTCGATCCACTTCGACGCGCGCTACCTGGCCCTGCCCCTCAAGCGCGACGAAGCCGCGATGAACCAGATGCTGCAGCGCGCGCTGCCGATCCAGGTGCGCCCCTACCGGCGCGACCGCCTGCTGGTGCAGCGCGTGCGGCAGGTGCTGCTCAACCAGCCACAGGACGCCCACAACGCCGACGACCTGGCGGCGCTGCTGCACACCTCAGCCCGCACCCTGCACCGGCAGCTGAAGGAAGAAGGCGCCACGCTGCAGGCGCTCAAAGACGAGGTGCGCCGCGACCGCGCGATGGACCTGCTGCAGCGCACGCAGCGCCCCATCAAGCAGATCGCCGAAGCAGCGGGCTTCCAGAATCAGAAGAGCTTCATCCGCGCGTTCAAGGGCTGGACGGGGATGGCGCCGGGCGAATGGCGGGGCCAACGGTGAACGGCACACGCCACAATGGGCGATTTCAATCCCCTGGAGATGTCCCGTGATTCTGCTCAAGTGGCTTTTCATCTTGTTGCTGCTACTGGCCATCGTCGCCGTGCTGGCCGGACAACTGGGCTTGCTCGGCGGCAAGCCGCCCGCCGACCTCGGCGTCAAAGACGGCCAGCTCAAGCGCCCGTCCAAAACCGAAAACAGCGTCAGCAGCCAGGCCGCACTCCACCCCGACCACCCGATGCGCGGCTACGCCGAAATCGCTCCGCTGCCGCTCAGCGGCGACGGCCCCGCCACCATTGCAAAGCTCTCGACGCTGCTGCAGGCCATGCCAGGCATGAAGGTCGTGCAAGACAAGGGCGACGGCTACTTGTACGCCCAGTGCACCACGCCGCTGATGAAGTTTGTGGACGACATCGAACTCTGGTTCGACCCGGTCAATCAGGTGGTGCAGGTGCGCTCGGCTTCGCGCGTGGGGCGCAAGGACTTTGGCGTGAACCGGGCGCGGGTAGAGGCGCTGCGGGCGGGGTTGGCGAAGACGGGTTGAGGGCCTACAGGTTGGTGAAGAGTTTCGACCCGTTGCGGTCTTACAAGGACCAAAAGCGAAGCGGTCACTGGGCAGAAGTGGATGCCGGGTTTCGTGGTTTACTTATACCTGTGTAAAGAACGGGATCAAGCGTCTAACCCGTTGAACTGGTTGTGTTTTTGGAGCTTGAGATGTCCAACTTATGGAGCAGCGCCCAACTTATAGAGCAGGCTTTGCTCTGGACATTGCGTTGGGCATCACATTCGAAGCATTCGTTCATCGAATAGAGTTCAGACATGTCGAATCCATTTCTCGGTCGAGCGGCCATCGTGGACATCATCAAGAGTCGCGAACGCACGAACGCGATCCAAAAGCGAGAAGGTCTAACGGAGCACCCTGTGCGCTTCACGGTGTGTGGCTGCCCTGACCCGAACTGCGGCGGCTGGCACACGATCGAAACGGATCGGAAGGTCCCTACACCAGATGAATGCGCGCAGATCCTTCAAGCGGATAGCTCGGCGCGGAAGCGTACAAGGCGCAAAAGTGTCAAGGTTCCGTAGGGTCATGAGATTGGCCGTGCTATCCCCAGCGGTGACGCCCAACCTTTCGCTGCAGCGGACGGCTTCGCCGCCCGCTGAGCTCGCACGTTGAAGCTGTAAAAAAACCCCTGGCACGGCGCTTGCTATCTCCTTGGACAAGGAGATCGCAACCATGGCCCGCTACAAGCCCCAAGACCACAACAGCCTGCTGCTGCCGGTGGTGCTGTCCGAT